>CAZIHK010000076.1:0-8327 GCA_964539035.1 uncultured Candidatus Saccharibacteria bacterium
GTGAATCAGTAACCATAGATACAAAACTTAGTGATGACAAACAAGAGCTCATCAATAGATTGCAAGCTCTTACAATCCCAGTAAACAAAAGCTAACCAGCTTCAAAAGTTCATCCGGACACTAATTGTCCTAAGTCAAGAACCAATACACCACCCTTACTTAAAGCGAGTACAGCTGTACTTTCGTTTTTGTATTTATCAAGTTTTTTGGCAAGTTCAATGCCTGCCTGGCTGCGTGATTCGTAATATAAAGTTTTATTGCCAGATACGCTTTTAATTTGGGGCATTTCGCTCATGCTTAATCTTAAGTATAACCAATTTTACGAATAGCTACTACCTAGAAGCGCGTTTTCGTTTGTTGGGATCTAATATTTTTTTACGTATTCGCAGAGATTTTGGCGTTACCTCTAAAAGCTCGTCTTCTTCAATAAAATCTAGACTTTCTTCTAAGCTAAAAATAGTAGGAGGAGTTAATTGTATTGTGCCATCGCTACTTTTAGAACGCATGTTTGTTAGGTGCTTTTCTTTTACGATATTGATATCCATATCTTCACTACGGCTATTTAAACCGATAACTTGCCCTGCGTATACTTTTACTGCTTGAGGGATAAAACAAATACCCCTTTGTTCGGCTGTTTGCAAAGAATAGGCTGTAGAGACCCCTGTTTCCCAGGCTACTAACGCGCCACTACGCAAACTATTCAATGTGGGCCCTAAAGGTTCGTAACCTAACATCAGGCTGTACATTGTAACCGTACCCCTTGTAGCAGTTAGCATGACATTTCTTAAACCTAATAATGAACGAGTAGTGATTTTGTATTCTAACCTAGTAACACCACGGCCGGTGATATCTTGCCTTAAAAATTCTGCGCGCCTAGCACCTAACTGCTGTTGGACCGTACCAACGTATTCATCAGGGACTTCAACAGTCAGTTCTTCTATTGGCTCAAATGTTTTACCGTCAATTATCTTGGTGACAACGTGCGGTTTACCAACCACAAATTCAAAACCTTCACGACGCATTGTTTCTATGAGTACACTCAAGTGCAACTCGCCCCTACCACTGACTAAAAAGCCAATGCCATCGGGCTCTACCCTTAAGCCTACATTTGTTTCAAGCTCTTGTTTTAGGCGGTTATCTATCTGGCGTGAGGTCGAAAACGTACCCTCTTGGCCTTTAAAAGGCGAGCTATTTGGCCAGAGTGCGATTTTTAAAGTTGGTTCTTCTACTTCGATAACTGGCAATGCCTCGGGGAATTCAAAATCTGATAGCGTTTCGCCTATTTGAGCATCTGCAATACCAGTAATAGACACAATATCACCTGTGATTACGTGGTCTACCTCTGTCTTTAAGAGGCCTTGGTTTACAAACAACTTTTCGGCTTTTGTGTTAACTATTTTACCGTCTTTTTTCATTAGTTTAAGTTGTTGGCTACTTTTAACGTTGCCACGCGCTACCCTACCTATAGAATATTTACCCAAAAAACTGTCCCAAGCCAAAGCTGTTACAAGCATTTGGAACGGTTTATTTGGATCGCCAATTGGGGCTGGTATCTCTGCTATTATGGCGTCAAATAATACACTCATATCTGAATCTTGGGTCAAATCTTCGGGCTGGCTATCCCAAGCTTTGCCCTGCCTGCCGATTGCGTAAAATACAGAGTAGTGTAGTTGGCTTTCGTCGTTGGCTAGTTCTAAAAATAAATCGGCAATTTCGTCTTCTACTTTATGTATACGCGAATCACGTTTATCTATTTTATTTATAACTACAATTGGTTTTAGTCCAACCTGCAAGGCCTTTTTTAAGACAAACTTTGTTTGAGGCATTGGGCCTTCTTGAGCATCAACCACCAGCATGCAACCATCAGCCATATTAAGGGTTCGCTCTACTTCACCGCTGAAATCGGCGTGACCAGGAGTGTCGATAATATTGATACGGTAATCGTGGTAAATAATAGCCGTTTGTTTGGCTTTTATTGTGATGCCTCTTTCGCGTTCTTGGTCACCACTATCTAATATAAGATGAGCCTGCATTTCGGCTTGGTTATCTCTAAAAGTGTTAGATTGCTTTAATAGAGCATCAACTATGGTAGTTTTGCCATGGTCGACGTGCGCAATAATTGCAATGTTTCGGATGTGTTTTGTGTCGTTCATAAAAATGGCCCGCTTAATTTTAGGCGGGTCTAAAATACCTTCGATGTATATTTTACCATAATATTGGATAATTTTCATATACATAAATGGTTGTGCTTTTAAGATGCAACCCCTATAATGAAAATTAAATAAAATAAAAGAGAAAAAGAAGAGTAAATAGCCAATGAAAGTACTGATGTTAGGGTGGGAACTGCCTCCGCACAATAGTGGCGGGTTAGGTGTAGCGTGCTATCAGATGTGTAAAGCATTAAGCAAAAAGGGTGTCGATATCGAATTTATAGTGCCCTATACAGCTGATCACGGCATAGATTTTATGACTGTTACCCCTGCTACCCCAGTTACTGCCCAAGCTATACTAAAAAGTGGGATTGCATATGACAGCTTTAAATACATATTGCCAGACGGCACAGAAGAAGAGGTAGATTTGTTTACACAAGCAGACAGATACGTAAGAGCTGTTGAGCAATTGGCTACTCTTGGTGAATTTGATCTTATCCATGCACATGATTGGCTAACTTTTAGGGCAGCCCTGAGAGCTAAAGAAATAAGCGGCAAACCGTTGATTGTTCACGTACATGCTACCGAGTTCGATAGAGCTGGTGGTAAAAGTGGTAACCCAATGGTTCATGAGATTGAATATACGGGCTTACTACTAGCAGACCGCATTATGGCAGTGAGCCAATTGACGAAAGATATTATTGTAAGAGAATATGATATACCAGCCGATAAGATAGAGGTTGTACATAATAGCATCGATATTGATAGTTACGAACAGCTCGACAGTCACAGCGCTTACCCATATTTAGAACAAATGAAGCAACAAGGCTACCGTATTGTGACAAATGTTGGCAGATTAACAATCCAAAAAGGTCTATATAACTTGTTGCTAGCCGCCAAAGAAGTTATTGCAAGAGCCCCAAAGACTATATTCTTAATCGTTGGCTCTGGCGAACAGTACAGAGAACTTTTGCAGCTATCGGCTGATTTAGGTATCGCTGATCACGTAGTATTTACAAATTTCCAAAGGGGTAAACGTTGGCGAGACTCTTTTGCCGTTGCAGATTTGTTTGTAATGCCAAGCGTTTCGGAGCCCTTTGGGCTAACACCTCTAGAGGCTATAGGTTGGGGTACGCCAGTACTTGTTAGTAAACAGTCGGGTGTGTCTGAAGTCATACGCAATTGCCTTAAAGTTGATTTTTGGGATGTAAATGAGATGGCAAACCAAATTGCGGCCGTAGTCTGTAACGAAGGCTTAAAAAACGAGCTACACAACCAAAGTTATAAAGAGTACACAAGACTTACCTGGGACAACGCAGCTTCTAAGATGGTAGATGCTTACAATCACCATATATTGGCCGGAGCGACAGCATGAAACAACAAGCTATTTGCCTATATTTACACGTGCATCAACCATACAGGATCAAACACTATACGATTTTCGATACAGGCGTTGATCATAATTATTTTAATGACGAGACACCCGGAGTGGATACTAATAACGAGTTCATTATCCATAAAGTAGCCGAAAAGTCTTATTTGCCTACGAACGCAGTATTACAAGATTTATTAGAGCAACACCCCGATTTCAAGCTAAGCCTTTCTATTTCTGGGACAGTAATTGAACAGTTCGAAGCTTGGGCACCGGATGTACTAGAGAGTTTTAAAAAGTTAGTCAGCACTGGGCGTGTAGAAATTTTGGCAGAGACTTACCACCATAGTTTAGCCTTTTTTTACTCTAGGGCAGAGTTCGAAGAACAAGTTGCTATGCATCGTAAAAAAATCCAGGATATATTTGGCTTAACACCCACAGTATTTAGGAACACCGAACTAAGCTACAACAATGATTTAGCTTTTTGGGCTGATAAAGCTGGTTATAAAGGGATAATAACCGAAGGTTGGGATAAAATACTTGGCTGGCGAAGCCCAAACTTTATGTATCGCCCTACCTATACAGATAATATTCGATTATTAATGAAAAACTATCGCCTAAGTGATGATATTGCCTTCAGATTTGGCGATCGCAACTGGAGCGAATGGCCGTTAACTGCCGATAAATTTGCAGATTGGCTAGGTGCCGCTGGTGATAATGCCCAAGTTTATAACCTATTTATGGACTACGAAACTTTTGGCGAGCATCAATGGGCAGACAGCGGAGTTTTTGAGTTCTTAAAAGCTCTACCAGAATACTGGAAGGCTACTCGACAAGACCGTACTTTTATGACTTTATCAGAAGCCATAGATAATTTTGACCCCGTAGATAAAGTTGATGTGCCCTACACTATCACGTGGGCTGACACAGAAAGAGATTTGTCTGCTTGGCTTGGCAATAGCATGCAACAACAGGCAATTAATGCTCTCTATGGCTTGAAGGATCCAATAATCCAAACCGGTGATTGGGCTTTAATTGAGGATTGGCGCAGATTGCAAACAAGCGACCATTTTTATTATATGTGCACTAAATGGTTTAGCGACGGTGATATACATGCTTATTTTAGCCCTTACGAGACACCCTACGAGGCTTTTACTAACTTTATGAATGCTTGGCACGATCTTAAGTTTAGGCTCGCCGTGAAAGGCATAGAGGTTTGATATAATGGGCCGCCCAGTAATGCTGAGCAACGGGCAATTAATGGTAGGGCTAGATGAACGAGGTTTAGTCCATGATTTTTATTACCCCTACGTTGGGTTAGATAACCTGACTACCGCACATAGCGTTCATCATAAAATAGGTGTTTGGGTAAATAACAATTTTTCTTGGGTTGACGAAGAGAGTTGGGACATTAGTGTTAATTTTGATGCGGATGCTTTAATTAGCAATATCTCAATGAATTCGAAAAAACTAGGTGTCAGGTTGCAATTTAGCGATTTTGTAGATCACGAACACAACTCTTTCATCAGGAGAATAGATGTTACGAATACAAGTAAAAATCATGCTGATGTAAGATTGTTTATGCATCAAGTGTTTCAGATTTCGCGAGCTGGCCGAGCAGATACTGCCCTGTTTGTACCAGACGCCAATTATATCTTAGATTATAAAGGTCGCTGTGCTCTGCTGACTTACGGCCAAGATGAACAAAACAAGCCATTCGACCAATATGCAGTAGGTAACTATGGCATTGAGGGTAAAGAAGGTACATTTATCGATGCCGAGGATGGTGAACTATCTGGCAATGCTGTAGAACATGGTGGTGTTGACTCTGTAATAAGATTTAAATTAGAGCTAAGTGCTGGGGTTACCAACCAGATACAATATTGGATAATTGCTTCTGAATCGCAATATGAGGCAGAACAAATCCACAATAAATACATAAAATATGGTATCGATTCAAGAGAAGTAGCTGTAAAAGCTTATTGGCAAAAGTGGTTAAGTATCGGGGCTGATAGCCTACATGCGCTAGATAAGCCATATCAAGAGTTTACAAAAAAATCATTAATGATTATAAAAGCACACTGCGATAAAAGAGGCGGAATACTAGCAAGTGGTGATAGTAGTATATTCAATTACGGGAGAGATTATTATTGTTACTGCTGGCCTCGCGATGGAGCATACTGTGTGTGGCCGTTAATAAGGATGGGTTATTTAGAAGAACCAAAACGCTTTTTTGAATTTTGCCGAGACACTCTTAATCACGATGGTTACCAGATGCATAAATATCAGCCAGATAGAGCAATAGGTAGCACGTGGCACCCATTAGTACACGATAATCGTAAAGAGTTAGCTATCCAAGAAGACGAAACAGCAACTGTTATATGTATGCTTGGTGAGTTTTACGATCATTCTAAAGAAGGTGAATTTATACAATCTCTTTATTCTACCCTCATAAAGCCCTCGGCCGATTTTATGTCGAGCTTTATAGACGAAGAGACTAACCTACCCCACGCAAGCTACGATATTTGGGAAGAAAAGTTTTTAACGACAACCTACACATGTTCTGTTGTAGAACATGCGCTACTCAGGGCTGCAAAGTTTGCAGAAATTTTTGAATACCCAGATGATGCAGTTTATTGGAAAGAAACCGCCCAAAAAATATCGAAAGCTAGCGAAATACTATACGAACCAGATGGTAAATATTATCGCAAGGGTTTCCACTTGCAACCGGATGGTTCATTGCAGTTTGACAATACTGTAGATGCATCTAGTATGTATGGTGTTTTTATGTTTAAGATCCAGGATGTTGGTTCGGATAAGCTCATCAACACTGTTAAAACAGTTGAAGAACGATTATTAAATCAGGGCAAATACAACGGCTTAACACGCTACGAAAACGATTGTTATATGATGAGTGACTCAGACAAGTTAGCTAACCCATGGTTTGTGTGCACACTTTGGTTGGCTCAATATTACATACAATTAAAACAATTAGATAAAGCCAGAGTAAAATTAGATTGGACGATGAACCTTTCTTACCCAAGTGGTATTTTAAGCGAGCAGATTAACCCCGATGACGGTAGTCCTGTTGGTGTTGCTCCTTTAGTATGGAGTCATGCTGAATTTATTAATACGGCCCTTGATATAGCCAACGAATAATTACGACCTTAAATGAATATATCCTATTGGCCAATCGTTTCTGCTTTTGTATCAAAGCTCAATTGTGTACGGCTCTAAAAAGTGTGCAATATTAACTTCATACTGCGCTGTTTATTTAGGGTCTTTAGATGAAAAATCTATTTTTTGGCTTTTACAACATTGCGGCCAAGATTTTTTGATGTCTCGGTGTGGGTGCAATAACTGCGCGAAGTTGGGCAGTATTTATGCAAAGCAATTTTATCTGGAGTATTTTGGGTGCTTTTAACTGTGTAGTGATGGCGTTGGCCACAATTTTCACAGACTAAACCAATTGTTTTACGCTTTTGAGTCTTTTTTGCCATTTTTTATAACCTCACTTTTAAATGGTGTAATTATCGCCATTACTATATAGGCTAAGATACCTGGCACAAAACCAGTAACAAAAGTAATAAATATAAAACCTACCCTTACTAGCGTTGCGTCTATATCAAAATATTCAGCAAGTCCGCCACATACACCGGCTATTTGCTTATCGGTAGCTGACCTATAAAGTCTTTTCATATCCAAAATACTTTAGCATAATTAACAGATTAAAACAATACATTTAGTAATAGTAACCCTTCGCCCACAATCTTTTTGTAGATTGTGGGCGATGGAGCCGAAGACGAGGATTGAACTCGTGACCCCCGCCTTACCATGGCGATGCTCTACCACTGAGCTACTTCGGCGCACATAAAGTGGTTGTATTGACATTGACCCCACTACTTGCAATATGCTTGGCCAGACTGCAACAGTCATTTTCAATTCATCTAATAGATTGCACTACTGTTCAATGAACTCACATTTCTATTCTAACAGAGATAAATGCTCTAGGGCAACAACACAATACATATCAATTATTTTACTGCCTTGTTGGCCATAATATATTAAAGCTGTTGGGGCTCATACCTGGAGATAGCTGACCAGCCATACCGTTAATTGTTGAACCGCTAAAATCAGCACCGTTGACAGAATCAAGATAGCCCCAAGAACCGATACTGTATGGTGCACTTTGCTTCATCGTATCGGTTACAGTTACACCACCTCCCTGGATATTAGCCATATACCAGAGCTGGGAACCGGCTTTATAAGTAATACCGCTAAGGAAGGAAGTCGCATCCCAGGTATTATTAGAAAAAGTCCAATTTACGGGTGTTGGGTCGCCTAAAGTCTGTCGCAGATTCGTGATGCCATCTACACCAGGGCCGAAGTAATTGCCTGTGACAGTCATGTTACGTGTTCTGTTAATCTCAAAAGAACGGCGCCAAGGGTAAGCGCTGTTGATACCCGCACCCTTAACCTCATTGCCAGAAATGACGCTGTAACCGGCACCTTGAGGCTGGTTGTTGTAAGTATGGGATGGGTCGTCGTCATCATAAGATATGGCCTCACTGCCCTGCGCGTCGAGTGTATTGTTTGTTAGGTTGACGCGCAGGTAACCAGGAAAATTGCCGGCACCTCTGTCAGCTCGCCTAGAGATTATCTCGATGCCCATGCGCGGTTGGTATTCGAAATGGCAGTGGTCGAAAGTAATATCATGGATCCCATTGCCTCCATCGAAAATTGTGACCCCATTACCGATGCCGTTGCCGTTGGTCTCGATGATACAGTTTCTGAAGGTGATATTG
>CAZIHK010000077.1:0-5524 GCA_964539035.1 uncultured Candidatus Saccharibacteria bacterium
GTAATACTTATCATACTTTACTTACTTATATTATTATAGAATAATTATTTACATTAATTAGGAATAGCTACATGAATAAAATACGATTTTGGGGTACAAGCCGGGTAGGCAGTAAAGGCCAGGTAGTGATACCATCTAAAGCTCGTGAAATTTTTGGCATACAAGAGGGCGATCAATTGCTGGTTGTTAGCCCCCCAGATAAAAACGGTGTTTTATTAATTAAAACAGACGAGCTCGAAAAGATTCTTAGTGGTTTTCAATCAAATATTGCCGACACCCTAAGCACAATAAATAAAGCAAAAGAGGCCAAATAATATGCAAAACGCTTTTGAGCTTAAAAATATATTCAAGCATTATGGTGATATAAAAGCCCTAGATGGCGTATCACTGCATTCTCAAGAAGGCTCAATATATGGATTACTTGGCCCAAACGGGGCTGGCAAAACTACCATTGTTAGGATTCTGAGCACCCTGTTAGCACCAGATAAAGGTAGTGCTAAAGTGTATGGTGTTGATGTCAACGATAATCCCGACAAAGTTCGTAGTTTGATTGGTTTGGCAGGGCAGTACGCTGCTGTAGACGAATATCAGACCGGATTCGAAAACGTTTATATGACCGCTAGGCTATACGGCCTCGATAAAAAAGAAGCTAAAAAACGTACACTAGAACTTTTAGAAGTACTCGAGTTAACAAAAGCGGCCAACAGGCAAGTCAAAACTTATTCTGGCGGAATGCGGCGTCGCCTAGATTTGGGTGCCAGCCTTGTAGGCAGGCCAAAAATTATGTTTTTAGACGAACCAACAACTGGTCTCGATCCCAAAACTAGGCAAGATATTTGGGTTATCATCGAAGAGTTGGTAAAAAACGGCACTTCAATTTTATTAACAACCCAATATCTAGAAGAAGTCGACCAAATGGCCGATAAGATTGCGGTAGTCGATAAAGGCAAACTAGTTGCCGAAGGCACTAGCAAACATCTCAAAGCATTACTTGGTGGTGATATTGTAGAGTTCAAGCTCAAACATATTCGCGATAAAGATACAGCTCTTAAAATCGCCCATCAACATGCAATTAAAGACGTAAAATTTGATCCTGAAACATTAATTGTTAAAGTACCTATTAAATCAGGGGCAAATGATTTGATGGCAATCGTCCAAACCCTAAATGATCAAAAACTTTCGGTTGCTACATTATCACTACACCAACCATCACTTGATGATGTCTTTCTTTCGCTTACAACGAACAAAGATAAGGAGCCAAAATAATGAATGCTCTACGACAAGCACTACGTGATACGTTAATAATTACTAGGCGCAACCTAACTCGCTATATACGCCTGCCAAGGCTTTTGTTCTTCTCGGTAATTCAACCAATAATGTTTATAGTGCTGTTTAACTATGTGTTTGGTGGTGCCTTAATTAGCACCATCCATGTGCCTGGTGACAAGTATATCGATTATTTACTACCTGGCATTTTAGTTCAGCTAGTAATGTTTGGTGGAGTACAAACTGGCATTGGCCTGGCAGAGGATATGAGCAATGGCATTATAGATCGGTTTAGGGCTTTGCCTATGAGTAGGATAGCTGTAATCGCTGGGCGAACCTTATCTGACACTATACGCAATTTAATATCTAGCCTAATTATGATTTCTGTTGGCATGTTACTTGGCTTTAGATTCCATAATGGTTTTTGGGGTGCTGTACTTATGGTAGTCGTACTTTTACTGTTTGGTTTCGCCTTTTCTTGGATTTTCGCCTTTATCGGTATGATGATTAAAGATGCCGAAACAGCCCAGCTAGCCAGTTTTGTATTTATTTTTCCGCTAACTTTTGCCAGTGCTGCTTTTGTCACAGTTCAAAGTATGGCCAGCTGGCTACAAGTATTTGCCCGCAACCAACCAGTAACAATTGTGGTAGATAGTGCCAGGCATTTTGCTCTAGGTATTCCTGCCAATGGCGCAACATGGAAGATACTAACTTGGTCTATTTGTTTGCTACTTATTTTTGTGCCCTTATCATTATGGCAATACCAGCGCCGAAATAGCTAAATCACTTCTTTATTTGTGATTTTTGGGCTTCACTAAGTTTACGTTTAGCAAAAGCCTCACAGGCAGCTTTAGCATCCGAATATATCATTTGTTGGGGTGGAGTTTTTTGTGTCCAGGCGCTTGGGCCTCTTAATGCACCAACGATACCCAGCTCTTCGGCTACTTTTAAGTAACGGATAGCATCAATAACTACACCAGCGCTATTTTCACTATCTTGCACCGATAGTTTAATGTCTACATCTACCGGTTGATCACCAAAGCCCCTAAGCCTCAAATTAAAATAGGCAACTTTATTATCTTTTAAGTATGGCAAGTAGGTGCTTGGGCCTGCAAAAAGGCTGTGTTTGGCTACTGGGATGCCCCTTAGGTCATTTTGGGCCCTTATTACATTTTCTTTAGATTTCTTTTTTGATTCTAAGCGTGAATGCACCATCATATTATTAAAATCAGTATTACCACCAATGTTTATCTGCTGATGAAAATCGACCACAAACCCCCGGTCAAAAGCTAGCTCTTGTAAGACCTGCGATAATATACTTGCTCCAAAAGCACTGCGCATATCATCGCCAATAAGTGGCAAACCAGCTTTGATAAATTTTTGCTCCCACTTGGGGTCGCTGGCAATAAAAACTGGTATACAGTTTAAAAAAGCAACACCGGCTTTAATTGCGCATTCTGCATAAAACTCTGTAGCTTTTTGCGACCCAACAGGCAAATAATTAACCAAAATATCAGCTTTAGAGTTTTTTAATTCTTTTATAACATCAACCGCTTTTTGCTTGCCAACTCTAAATCCTTCATCTTCGGGCTGGGCTAACATATGGTCTGACACACCGTCTAATACTGGAGCCATTTGTACAACAGGGCCTTTTGGTACTCCAGGGTAAAAAACTCTTGCACAATTAGGTTTTTTAAATATTGCCTCACCAATTGGTAAGCCGACCTTACGTTTATCTACATCAAAAGCAGCTACCACCTCTATATCTGTTGGCTTGTAGCCTCCTATATCGTCAAACATTAAACCTGGCGCTATTTTGTGCTTTTTGTCATTGTAAAAATAGAAACCCTGATAAAGTGAAGAAAAACAGTTGCCAATACCAGCAACAGCAATCTTAATCTTGCGTTGTTTTTTAACCATAACTAATATCTTATCAAATAGTGCTCAAAAATATTTATTTCATCTATAATAAAAACGATGGTAAAAATATATTGCAGTAACTGTGGCCAACTAGTAAACGATCAATCTAACTTTTGTCGTTATTGCGGCGCTCCGCAAACTGGTAAACAATCTGCCACATTTAGGGCAGAACAACCCAAAGTAGATATCAATGCCACTCCCGTTAGCCAACCTGCTAATATTTCAGACCCCGTTTCTAATTTCCAGATATTAGAACGCCAACACTTAGGTTCGATGGCAGTACTTTACTTTTTTATACAAAATATTAGGTACTCTATATTAATACTATTGCTGCTAGTAGCTGGGTCAATTTTTGAATGGATGTTGTTTGTTCCCTTAATATTTGTCTATTTCTTATTTTCATTTATTTTTGCGAATTTAAAATACAACAACTACTTCTATAGTCTATCTGATAGTTTTTTGCTATTAGAGTGGGGCATAATTACAAAAAGACAAGTCAGCATACCTTATGTACAAATAGAAAACGTAAACATTAAACGTACTATTTTAGACATTTTACTTGGTTTGGCTCAAATTAACATTGAAACAGCCGGCGGTGAAGAAGTAGTCAGCAAAGGTACTAGTGCATATTTTTCAGAAGGTGACATCCCGGCGATTAGCTTGCCTATGGCCAAAAAACTTCACGATATTTTATTAGAAACAGCAAAGAAGTTCCAAAAAAATGGCTAAAGCCACCAATAGCCATTAGCTAAGTCAATACAATTTATTATTCATATAAATATAAAGTTAGGCATTGCGGCTATATAGTCTTTTTGGTTTGTATAGTGTAGCTCTTTCAACATGAAATTTATTTGGTAAAACTGTTTTAATCGCATCCACCGCATTGTTTATTTCGTCTTCAGGTATATCCATAAAGTATCTAGCAAGCGATAAGTGGGGTTTATTTTTTTCAGTTATTGCATCTGACACTCTATATGTACCACCAGCCGCTAAATTAATTATTTCTACTATTTCACGCCTTTCTTTTATGACTCTGTTATTACTTTCTTCATCAAAAGTTACCGCCAATACTTTACTATTTGAAGTAGTTCTACCAAAAATACTAACCGAATCAACCCCAACATCATAAGTTTCGCGTAGAGATGGTACGCCATCATAAACCATATCAATTACATCTTGCAACGCAAAGTGACCAATGGATTTAAAATATTCATTTTCACTTTTTTCTAACAAACTTATAGAGTGGCCTTTTTCTCCTTTTCTATCACGACAGCTTACTAAATAATTTCCACATGTATCTTCTATCTGTTGGTTGATTTCAATAAATATTGGATCATTTACACTGCGAAAAATTGCCATACCATGACTTTCCACAGTAGGGACAGTCTGTGCATATCTGTTCCTGTCTATCCTAGGTCTACTTTTGGTATAACGGTGATAACCCATAATAAAACTATATTACCACATTTTCTCTATATAGCAATTATTCAACCTTGTTAACTGATTCGATTATTAGTCTTGATATTTATTGGTTTAATCTGTAAATAACGATATAATAAGTGGGCTTTTCTGTATTAATAATGGGACGTGGCCAAGTGGTAAGGCACCAGGTTTTGGTCCTGGCATTCGTAGGTTCGAATCCTACCGTCCCAGCCAAATATTTGCTAATACGTGATAAAATGTAATTATGAGTCAAGACGAATACACAAAACTTTTTGTATACATGCAAAATGAGTTTAAAAATATTGGCAAACGATTTGATCGAGTTGATAAACGTTTTGACGTTGCCCAAAGTCAAATGGACGGGCTTATCAAACTCATTACTGATTACAATCAAGAAATGTTAATGTTATCTCATAAAGTTGATCGTCTTGAAAAATGGATAAACCAGATTGCCACAAAGGCAGGTGTGCACCTAGAGTACTAATAATGTACGAAAAGGGTTCGAATCTCTCCGTTCCAGCCAGACACTCATATTTATAGTTTTAACTACATTTTGCAAATAATTTTAGTAATTTGTATATATTCTCACAGACTATATCCATAGAAGTAATATCGAGCAGTGGTATATAGTGTAGATTAAGACAATAGAACTAGTTAAAATATATGCAAAAGTCTGCTACAAAAACCATGTCCTCAATCTACAGGAACTCTCATTCTAAATTATTAGCTGTAGTCTTTATACTAGTTTTTGCAGCAATAGGTTATGTACTACTCAGTCAGAGTCGTGCTGTCTCTACTCTTAATGCTGACTTCAATAGTGATAGCACAGTAAATGTCTATGACTTATCTATACTAGCTACCAATTGGGGTAAGACAAGTGTCACTCATGCCCAAG
>CAZIHK010000078.1:0-2600 GCA_964539035.1 uncultured Candidatus Saccharibacteria bacterium
GTTTTAAACACAGTAAATGGTGAACTAAAAACTGCAGATTTAAAAAATGGTTTATCTCAATTACCATTACTAAGCGCTGTTGTTACATTTAAAGCATATGCCGATAACTTAGTTGCTTATACTACCTACGAAGATGCTAAAGCTGATGAGGCTAAAGTATTTATTTTGTCTAATTCAATAGATAAATATCTGCTAAAAAGTCTGCCTCGCAATACCAATAACCAATATCTATTAGATATGGCACAATTTGACAATAATTGGTATTACATATCTGCTTCGCCGCAAGATAAATATGTATTTTTATATCGTAATCCGCTTAAACGGACAAAATCTGGCAATACTATTCCAATTGCCCCTCAAATGAGCTTGTCTTTACCTTCCCCGCAATATATATCCTTTTCGGACAATGCTCGTTTTATAGGTATGCAATCAGGCAAGAAATTTGTAGTATATGATGGCGAACAAAATAGAGTTTATATGTTTGAGAGCCCCCTGAACATTGCTTCTATCCAGCAAGCTAAATGGATGGACGGGCATCGTTTTAGCGTGGTCACAGATTCTAAAGCCCAGGTCTTTGAGTTTGATGGCACAAACCAACAGACCTTAATTTCTAGTCACCCAGAATTTAACGCTTATTTTGATAGGGACTATAAATATATTTTTACGTTAATAAATCAAGCAGACAACAAAGTTGGTTTCGAAAACGGCCAGCTGATACTCAACTAAAAATATCAATCCCAGATCCAGCTAAATAAGCGGTGGAAAAGACTTTCGGAATTGCCCGGAACGATTAAAGGCTGAGATGTTGTAGTGGTGGCGGTTGACTCTGTATTTTTAGCAGGTACTGGGCTAATTTGTTCGCCAACTACAACTAGTCTATTTAGTGCTGTTCCTGGTGGGTCGCAAGTAATTAAAGTAGCAGTAGATGATTTATCGGTTGGCCCAAGTACCGAAACTTCTGTTGGTTTAACAATTTTCTTACTATAAACCTTATACACATACCTTTGACCATAATAATGGATCATAAAAGTGTCACCTTCTTCTAGTCGGTTCAATAACGAAAATACGTACTTATATTTTCCTCTGTTAAAAATATTATTAGCCGAGTGTCCTACGATGACTACATTACCTACTTGGCCGGGCATTGGTGTCGTTGGATAATGTACTACCCCCCTGTCTAGGCCGTTAAGAATCTGCTTTTCTTCTATTGTGGGCACGTCGTAAATTACAGGTACTTCTACATTAATTTTGGGGATGATAATTAGGGGTGCAGGACCTACGGCATTATCTGCTGTGGCATTAATGATTATTGGTGTGTTAGTTATTGCCCTGCTTGGTGCAATAAAAGGCGCAATTATACGTTCGTTAAAAAAACCAAACAACACAACAAAAATCACCAGAACACCCATGGATAGGCCAAATAATAACGACTGAACATGGTGCCGTTTTTTTAGCCTACCTCGAGCTGTAACTTTATTTAAAAGCTGGCTTTTTAATGAAGCAATGTTTTGGGGGTTAATAGTACTTTTTGGCGGTAGTTCGGTAAAATTACCAATCTGTTTTTGTGGTGGTACATAATCCGTATGTTTAGGAGAACTGAGCCTTACTTGTTTGCGAATCTTAGGGTTAGATAGATATTTTGAGCTCTTGGCGTTATTTTCGTAAAATTCTTTCCATACTTGATGTTTGTCATCGTCACCAAGGGTCTGGTAATATTCGTGCCAAGCTATTTGTATTTCGGCTATTGTTTTGCCCGAATTCATAAGTTGCAACAAAAATTTTTGATGTCTAGAATGAGCCCCAGTAGTTTGGATTTCTTGCTCTTCTTCTTTGGCCGAAGGTTCATCTGCATACAGATGGGAAACTTTTTGGCGTATTAACTCAACAGAAGGGTCAATAGCCTTTGGCGGCTTGGCTGGTACTTCTTGTGGAAGAGGTAGGTCATTGGATGTTGGCATTGTCTATTCTTTTGGGTCGAACTTTTTGGTTACATGTATAATTATAGTACAATAACCCCTGATTTATTGTATAACCCCTAAGCCTATAGTAGATATCAGTGCCAGATGATGCCGCGGTGGCGGAATTGGTAGACGCGCGGGACTCAAAATCCCGGGGGGGCAACTCTGTGAGAGTTCGATTCTCTCCCGCGGCACCATCCCTGTTCTTTAGGGATCAGTGATGGTGTCAAAGATTATGTTTACAACATACGCAATTAAAAGCAAAATAAAAAAGTATATTTATGTTGGGTTAACTAATAACATTAATAGACGGTTTCTCCAACACAATACTGGTAAAGAAAAAACAACAAAACCGTATTTGCCATTTGATTTAATATATACTAAAGAATTTGAGTCAAGGGTTGAAGCGAGGAAACATGAAAAGTATTTAAAATCTGGATCTGGTAAAGAGTTTTTAAAGTCTTTGTAATAATGTGTTTGGTAGACCTGCCTGCCGGCAGGCACGCGCGTTCCATTCAAAACCCACTGCTGGTCACATCATGAGAGTTCGATTCTCTCCCGCGGCACCACCCCTGTTCTTTAGGGATCAGTGATGGTGTCAAAAATTATGTTTACGACATACGCAATCAAAAGCAAAATAAA
>CAZIHK010000079.1:0-3515 GCA_964539035.1 uncultured Candidatus Saccharibacteria bacterium
CTATAAATATTGATAATACTACTAATAGCGGTAGTATTCCCAATAGCTCAAGTAAATAAATAATTATCCCACCAAAATCCTTTTTATTGGCTAAAAATCCAATCAGTATCTCCGGTTTGATGGCCGAACCGTCGCCTCCGATAAATATCTTAGTCTGTAGATATGCTAGGCTAAGTGCAATAATCACCACGATTAAATAGTTCAATCTATGTTTAGAAAGCATACTTAAGCTGATTAAAATTAATATAGTAGCAATAACAACCGCACCGTTCCAAAAACCAATTAATCCAAGAATTATCCCTGCAAAAATTGCATGAACTGGCTTATTAGTAGACCAAGAGTCTTTTGTAAAAAATATTTCTTTAAATATGCTTTTTATTCTGTCTGCAAAACTTATTTTGCTACGCTTTATTTTTATTTTTAGCTTTACTAGTGAATCATTCATTTTGCGATACATGGGGAAGGTGATAATAAGTATCAATATCATTACAGACAACGAAAACGCAAAATGCCTTTGGTTGACATATACATTTTGGGCCCATAACCCCCAGACTTCATTTGCTGTATGACCAATATGCAAGTCATTCGTCAGAATTGATTTAATAATATTCGAGAATCCATATGGCAGGTTATTTTTAATAAAGTAATAAATTGCAAATGAACTCCTAAAAAAGAATAGAAAGACCGTTAGCAAACCAACTAGCCTTGATCCGGTTAGTATAGTTGCAAATGAATATAAAAGTATAATTAGAGATGCAAAAGAAAAAATGCTTGGAATATTAAACGCCCAATCAATTCTTAACCCTAAATATTCAAGATTGCCTGCTAAAAACTGAAACATAAAATGATATTTAATCCCGTCGGCCGCAAAATGCGGGTATATAGTGGGGAAATTAGATCCTTCAGAGAATGATCTAATCAAAGAGAGGTGTGGCCCAAAATCGCTCCAAACCGAAGAGCCAATATACATGTTGTTATTTGAAATACTAAAAGTATGAAACGTAATAAAACTTGAAACAATAATCACAACCGAAACTAATACTATTTCAATTTTTCTGTCTTTTAAAAGATTAATTAATATATTATTATTTGGATTTCTTAATGGCTTTAGAAATTTAAGTAATGTTTTTCTTTTGATTGTGATATATAAAATTGATATTGCCGAAAACAGTGAAATTGATAATAAATTGCCATAAAATAATGGGGCCTGACATTCTCTGAAAAAAAATGAAACGATATAGGTTAACCATGTAATTAGCAATGTTCCTATAAGAAATGCCGCAGGTACCGTAACCATAAAATTATCAAGTTTAGCTTGTTTGCCACTCAAAGTTTTTAAAATTGATTGTTTAAACAATATTGGCAAGAATTTTTTAATAAATACAAATCCAACTACCCACGAGGATAATAGGTAAACTAATCCAAACATTCTAAGCCCTAATAAAGGTTTTGTATCTTAATTTTTGCATAAGTGGTTTCATACAGTTTTTATTCATTCACCATTATTAATTTTTTCAGACACAAGATATCGTGGTCTGTGTTTTACTTCGTCGAATATTTTTGCGATATACACACCGATAATCCCAAGACTAATCATAAGAGCGCTCCCAATAATAAGTAATAGTAAAATAACTGTCGTGAACCCACTAACCGCTGTACCGCTAAATTTCATATAAAGAGTTTGAATAGCGAGGGCTACAGAACCTAATAAAAACACAATCCCTGTAAAAGTAACAATATGCAATGGTATTGACGAAAAAGAGGTTATGGCAGTTAAGCTTAACTTAAATAGTCTAAATATTGACCACTTAGATTTGCCATCTACTCTATTGGCGACTACGAAAGGAACTTGAGTACGTTTAAATCCGCTCCAAGCCGACATACCCCTAAAAAATGTATCTCTTTCTCCCATCGAGCTCCATGCTGCAACAACTTTTGCATCAAGTAGCTTATAGTCTGAAGCTCCATCTAAATTAAAACCAGAAAGTTTGTGAAGTATTGTATAAAAAAAAGAAGCCGATAATTGATTTATTAGCTTCTCGTTACCCCTAAAGATCTTTATTGCCTCAACAACTTCGTATCCGCCCTCTTTCCATAGTTTAACCAATTTGGGTATTAGTGAGGGGGGGTGCTGAAGGTCACAGTCCATAGTAATACAGGTGCTATTTGGTGATGCATCTAATCCGGCGCTTAATGCTGCCTCTTTGCCAAAATTTCTACTTAATTTAATTGCATTAAAATCTGTATATTTACTGGTTAATATTTTTAGAATCGACCAAGTCTTGTCAGTAGATCCATCATCAATAATCACCAATCTATGGCTTATGTTGTTATCAGTTAACACTTTTATAATTGCTTCAATACTTTTTTGGATATGCTTCTCTTCATTAAATACAGGTATAATAACTGAGATTTTATTAGTCATAACGATATCTCACTGTAGACTTGTCTTAATGGCATCCTATATATTGTATATTCTATTTCAAAACATAGTAACCCCACCAATGCTAAAGTACAAACAGAATTATATTAGTGTTTCAGGTCAGTTTAACAAATTCAAAAAGTAATGTGGCTGGTTATTCGGTCATTATTAAGATAATATTTACAATCTAGTTTAGAATAAAGATCATGAGATTACATAGATTTTATGTGGGTGAAATAAAAGATAAGGCAGGGCCGTTGGAGCTAGATAAAAACTTCTGGGTGCATGACAAAAATCTTATTAGCCAGTGGCTAAACGTATTAAGATACAGAGTTGACGATCAATTGGTTTTGTTTAATGATCAGACTGAAAGAATTTACAAAATAACCAAAATAGAGGCGCCACATTCGATAAATCTGGAACTTATCACCGAACAAAAGCGTATATTGCCTAAAAAACACGTCTATCTTATGTGGGGTATATTAAAAAAAGATAAAAACGATTTTGTGCTTCAAAAAGCAACTGAACTTGGTGTCCGGAATTTCGTGCCATTGATAACAAGTAGAAGCCAAAAAAAAGATATAAATATAGAAAGAGCTAAAAAGATTATTAAAGAGGCGAGTGAACAGTGTGGGCGTTCTGATATCCCTGAAATTAGAGAGCCGATAACACTGCACGAAGCATTAAATGAGTATACTGAATTTCCACTTTTTGTATGTCAAAAAACTGATATATATCAAGATAAATTACAAAACATAGACAAATTTGGCCTACTAATTGGCCCGGAAGGTGGATGGTCGGATGCCGAAATTATGCAATTTAAAACTCACAAATTGAAAACAATAAACATCGCCGATTTTACACTTCGCGCTGAAACAGCTGCCATTATCGCCGTTGCAAAGCTGTTACAATAGTGTCTATGGTTTTTAAAAGTTACGATAAAAGTTATAAAAAAGGTCAAACAGAAGTCTTTAAAATAAGTCGCTCTAAACTTGATTTGTTTGTAGAATGCCCAAGATGTTTTTGGTTAGATAGAGTACTGGGTATTAAAAGACCAAGTTCTCCTCCGTTTCAGATCAATAAAGCAATAGAC
>CAZIHK010000080.1:0-5916 GCA_964539035.1 uncultured Candidatus Saccharibacteria bacterium
GTTTTCTACCTTATATCTAACTCTTAAAACTGGGCTAAATATTGCGTCTAAGGCAAGCATATCACTTGGCTTTTTACTGGCGCCTTCTTCTACTGTGCGATAACCACGACCAGTTTCTACAATGACATCCATTATAAAAACAGCCTTATCTTCGTCGATTGTTGCAATAACTTGATCACCATTTACTACTTCAACATCTGCATTAACTTGGATATTGTGAGCCGTTATTATACCCTTACCCTTGAATTCGACGCGAAGTACTTGTGGCTCGTCACTAAAAACACGAAAACGGATGCGCTTTAAGTTAAGCATTATATCTACAACGTCTTCTTTGACACCTTTTACGGTGGTAAATTCGTGTGTAACACCCTCTACTTTAAAGGCTGTAATTGCTGCTCCAGCAATACTGGATAGCAAAACACGCCTCAAACTGTTGCCTAAAGTCATTCCATAGCCAGTATGGAGAGGTTCTATTACAAAGGTCGCACTCCTTGTTGTGTGTTCATCAATTTGTGCAAGTGATGGAGTATGAATTACTTTTGACATTATTTATTGCCTCTCCTATTTAGCGTGAGTAATACTCAACTATTAATTGTTCATTAATTTCTGGTTCCGCTTCTTCTCGTGAAGGTTCACCGGTGATTGAAATTTCTAACTTTTTACGATTAGCCTTTATCCAGCTAACACTAACATCAACATTGCCTGTGATGTCGTCTAACCTTTTGAAGTATTCGGTCTGCGTGCTACGAGGTCTAACAACCAGCACATCGCCTGGGACCATTCTGATTGATGGTATATCTACACGCCTGCCGTTAAGCATAAAATGGCCGTGCGAGACAAGTTGCCTTGCTGCCCGACGACTTGTGGCAAAACCAGCCCTGTAAACAACGTTATCGGCACGTTTTTCTAGAAGTTGCAATAATAAAGTGCCGGATTGCCCCTCTTTACGATTAGCCTCACTCATCAAGTTACTAAATTGTCTCTCTAAGAGGCCGTAGAGCCTTTTGACCTTTTGTTTCTCGCGTAATTGCAAAGAATACTGACTACGAGTAACTCGCCTATTGCTACGGCCATGCTGACCGGGCAAAGTAGAACGTTTAACCATATGTTTTAGGGCTTTGGGATGAAGCGCATATCCTTCTCGACGGCTCATTTTGGTTATAGATTGTGTATCACGTGCCATAATTTCTCCTAAATTCGCCTTGCTTTTTTGGGTCGACAACCACCATGAGGTACACCCGTTACATCTTTAATGCATTCAACATTTACATCATTGGCGGAAATCGCTCTAATAGCTGCGTCTCGGCCTAAACCGATACCCTTAACATATACATCTGCTTTACTAAAACCATGCATTTGTTTTGCAAGAGTTATGGCTTTTTCTGAGGCTACTTGCGCAGCATAAGCCGTACCTTTTTTGCTACCCCTGAATCCGCAGCCGCCTGCGCTAGCATTACTTAGTAGACCACCATTGTTGTCAGTAACAGAAACTATAGTGTTATTAAAAGAGGCTAAGATATGGACTTGCCCGTAAGGCACGCTTCGTTTACTTTTTTTCTTCTTGGTTGCAGTAGTTGTTTCAGCCATATTATATCCTCATCATTTAAGTCTTAGATGCTACTTTTTTGGCTGTTCCGCCAACAGTAGTCTTCTTACCACGCCGAGTTCGCGCATTAGTCTTTGTACGTTGACCACGACTTGGTAGATTATTTGTATGCCTAATGCCACGATATGATTTAATCTCTTTCAAACGCTTAATATTGGCAACTGTTTTGCGCTGAAGCTCACCCTCTACCTCGTATTGATTGTTTATTACTTCTTGTATCTTGCTAACTTCGTTGTCACTAAGATTCTTCACTCTAGTGATAGGGTCGACTTTAGCTATCTCTAAAACATCATAGGCGCTCTTTTGACCAATTCCGTGGACATAAGTAAGACCAACCCATACTTGTTTTTCGTTCGGTATAGTAACACCTGATATTCTTGCCATAGTTAACCTTGCCTCTGCTTGTGCTTTGGCTTAAGCTTATTTATGACGTATAGTTTGCCCTTACGGCGCACTAATTTATCATCCGGGCTGATTTTTTTGACACTCGCACGCACTTTCATGCGGATCATCACTCCTTGCTCAGTGGTGGTGACACACTGCGTTACTTAATAATTAGAGTGTGACTTATTAACAGGTAATGCTCTAGATTGCCTTATCTATTAATAATTCACGATTTGCGATAGGTTATCCGACCCTTCGTAAGATCGTAAGGAGTCAATTCTACCGTCACGCTGTCGCCTGGCACAATGCGGATGAAATGCTTTCGCATTCTACCTGCAACGTGAGCTATGATTTTATGGCCATTCTCGAGCTCGACTTTAAATTGCGTACCCGGAAGGGTTTCTACAATTGTGCCATTTAACTCGATTACTTCTTTGCTATTAACCATAAAACCTTTTTTAGCGTCAGTCGATTATACAACAAAAATCCACAAGCTGTAAAGTGTTTTTTAGCTAAAATGTAGTAATTTTCTACTTGTTGCGTTTTTTTAGACCGAAATTTAGCTTTTTCTTGGGCTTTTTTTCGCTAGAGATGTTAATTGTGTAATCATCATAAGTAATCATTAATGCCCTAGACTCCAGTTGCCGCATGGTCTCTAAAGCCACAGAAACTAAGATTAGTATGCTTGTACCACCGATTGCTATCTGGTTAGTTTTCAGTAAGGCCTGGGCAATGATAGGTAGTATAGCTAGCGATGCCAAAGCAAGGGCCCCAAAAAGTGTTAAACGATTTACAACTTTAGTTAAATATTTTTCTGTTTGTAAACCAGGCCGCATTCCATCTATAAAACCACCTTGTTTTTGCAGGTTTTCGGCTATTTCTTTTGAATTGAACACTACGCCCGTATAGAAAAATGTGAATACGAAAACTAGCAAAAAATACAAGCTTGGATACAAATATATATGGGCACCCCCCAAAGCCATTGTTTGAGGTGTTGGGTTTTGGAACCAAAGTACTAGTTTTTGGCCAAATTCTTGCAAACCCCCGCTAGCACTCTGACCAAGAAGTTGGCCCACAAACGCAGGGATTGATAAAAATGCTAGTGCGAATATGATAGGTACAACACCTGCAGTTATCAAGCGAACAGGTAGCGTAGTGGTTATGCCGCCATAGATACGGTTGCCCTGTAGCCTTTTGGCATAGCTAATTATTATTCTACGTTGAGCTTCGTTAATGTAAACCACAAACAAGGTGACTAACAATGTAACTAAGGTAATCGCGAGCGTTACCCACATGGCCTTGCTATTAATTGGAAGGCTAAAATGACCAAAGATTTTATATACAGACCCTTTTTGAACTACCGAATTTATTAGAGATCCAAGTGTTGCCGGGAGTGAAGCAACAATCCCGATTGTGATCAAAAGTGAAATGCCATTGCCAATACCTTGCTCGGTAATAAGTTCGCCAAACCACATCAAGAGCATAGCGCCACCAGTTAAAGCAGACACCATTAAGACCCATTGGCCTAGTGATGCTTGAGATACAAGATCACCTAAACCGCCAAAACTAGCGGCTGCCTGGCGAACAAGAAATATTGTGCCAACAGATTGGACTACTGCAAGAGGTAATGTTAAAAGACGAGTCCATTGTTGTATTTTTTTACGTCCATACTCGCCTTCTTTATTTAATGCTTCAAGTTTTGGTATAGCTTTAGTCAATAGCTGCATAATAATTGAGGCATTAATATACGGCCCCAATCCAACAAGCATTATTGAGAAGTTAGCTAAAGCACCACCACTTAGGATGTTCATAAAACCAAGCAATTGTGATGAACCGCTAGATTGGTTAAATATGTTGTCTAGTATCTGTTTAAGCTGGGATGGGGCTGCTAAGGGTATAGGGATATGAGCTAAAAATCTGAATACAATAAGCATTCCAATAACAGCAACGATTCTTTTGCGCATGTCGGCACTTTTCATTGAACGCAGTACTATCCGCCAATTCATATAGATTTAATTCCCTCTTACACTGCCAATACTTTATGTTTATAGCTTAGGATTATTGTAACACAAGAGATAGACTTGATATCGTGCAGGTTTAGTTTAGACTTGTTTCCTATCAAAATACTACTCAGCTTAAGCATAGATTAGGCATCGCTTTTTTTAGTTTTTGGCTGTCTGGCAATTTGTGGCGTACTTTTGAAACTACCACCAGCTTGTTGAATGATAATTTTTGCGCCTTCGCTTGCTAACTGTAAGGTAACATCCACTTTTACTTTTAGCTCACCTTTTACAATAACTTTTACAATTGTATGTGGGTTTGACACTAAACCAGATTCAAAAAGACTAAAATTATCGGCTTTTTTATTAGCGAATTGATTTAATTGGCTAGTATAGACATTCTCTGTCTTTGGCCTGATAGATCTAAAGCCTCTGAGTTTTGGCAATCGTTGCATTAACGGAGTCTGACCACCCTCAAAACCTGGTCGCCTATGGCCACCTGCCCTTGAATTTTGGCCTTTTGTACCACGCCCGGCAGTTTTGCCTTGGCCGGCAGAAATACCTCTACCAACTCTTTTGGCCGTCTTTTGTTTATGTACCTGTAGTTCGTTATATTTCATTTAAAACTTCCCTGTTATTTCTTCTTAACATCTTTTTTGGTAATGCTAGCACTAACTTTTGCAGCTGTCTTTATCTCTACTTGCTTTTTTGGTATCTTTTTGGGTTTGTCTTTAGTAACAGATACCTCGGACACTTTGCTTGATACTTTTTTATCAACGTCTTTTAAGGGTATGTTTGTCACCCATTTGTTGGCAGGAACCAGCATCATTAAAGCTTTTTGAGTTGCGTATGCCGTGTTAACCTTGTTAGACGAGTTAAGAGATTTGCTTAAGGCGTTTTTGACGCCAGCAAGTTCTAATACAGTACGCACAACTCCTCCAGCAATAATACCCGTACCAGCACTGGCTGGTTTTATTATAATATGTGCGCCAGATACTTTAGCTTCTACACTGTGGGGTATAGTATGTTTATAGAGTTTAATAGTTATAACATGTTTTTTAGCATCTTCAACTGCTTTAGTTACTGCAGTAGTGACATCAGCGCCTTTTGATAGCCCTATACCAATCCGACCTTTTTTATCACCAATTACTACAAGTACTCTGAATCTAAATCTACGGCCACCTTTTACAACTCTAGCAACGCGATCGACACTAACAACTTGCTCTTCGAACTCTTTCTCCTCTGGTTTTTCTCTCTCTGGTCTACCGCGTCTTTGATTATTCTTAGGCTGCATATTAAAACTCCAAACCTCCTGCACGCGCTGCATCAGCTAGTGCCTTAACTCTCCCATGATAAATTCGGCCATTGCGATCAAAAACAATCTTATGAACCTTAGCTTTTTTAGCATTAATTGCGATCTCAGTACCAATAAATACTGCTTTTTCAGTTAATGTGCCAGTTACTTTTTCTCCGACTGTAGTTGCAGATGCAATAGTTATACACTTATCATCATCAATTATCTGGGCACTTACGTGCAAGTTGCTGATGCTAACACTTAGCCTTGGCCTTATGCTTGTACCATGGATAGTTGAACGTACGCGGTTTTTGCGAAGTTTTAAGTTGTGTGATTTTTTAACATTTCGATTCATAAAGAAACTCCTATTTGTCCTTACCAGACTTACCGCTTTTGCGGATAATTCTTTCGCCAACATACTTAATACCCTTGCCCTTGTATGGTTCGGGTTTCTTTAAAGCACGTATCTCGGCAGCCGTTTGGCCAACCTGCTGTTTTGATATGCCCGAAATAGTAATAATGTTTTGTTCAACAATAACTTTGATACCATCTGGGATTTTGTATAGTACATCGTGGCTGAAACCCAGCGACATTTTAAGAGTATCAGCTTCAAGACTAGCTCTATATCCAAC
>CAZIHK010000081.1:0-2995 GCA_964539035.1 uncultured Candidatus Saccharibacteria bacterium
TATTACTAGTAGCCTAGTCATTTTTAACCTATGGCCTTAAGTTATCACTATAAAGCTTAGAATGTGCTGAATTGATAAATAATCTTTTATTTATACACAATTTTGAAATATAGACACTCAGTTGTGCCAGTATTGCCGAAGTTGGGGTACAATAAGCCTATGCTTATTATGATATTTAAGTGGTGGTATGGCCCAGGCTGGTCGAGAGCCTTTAAAAATATCAAGATCCACACCGTTGGGGTTAGCCAATCATTCTCAATCCCAATTTTATTAAAAACTCTATTCGCTCCCTGGCATCGTATGGTTTCTTACCCAGGCCGTGCCTTAGATGATAAGTTTAGAGCAATAATAGACAACCTTGTATCTAGGCTAGTTGGATTTGTGGTTAGGCTTATGGTGTTATTTACGGCAGCTCTCCTGACATTCTTAACAGCTGTTGGATATGGCTTGTTAGCAGTTTTGTGGCCATTATTCCCAATTATCATAATTTATTGTCTAGTTAAGGTAGTAATTGGATGAATAGTTCAGTTAACCTTAATAGCTATAGGGCTAAAAAAGCACGTCTATCTAAACGATTCGGCCAGCGAAGCGACAGAATATTTGTAGTTTTATCACTACTTTTTGTGGCGATAGGTGGATTTTTAATTTTTAGCGGATTTTATGTGCGGATTGGATATTTAGCAATTAGCCTGGGCTTAACGGTTTTTATTTGGGCACTATGGACTCTGCAAGACTTAAAAAGTATAAGCCCAAGCAGCACATTTAATTCTTTGGATGATATTTTAGAGGTAAAGCTACTGGCAAGTCTCAAAAAAAGTGACTTACCACTAAATCCGCAAAAAACTTGGGCTGTCGTTTCTAGCCAATGGGAATCGCGTTTTATGTGCAATAGGTTGCTTATAATCCCCGATCAAATTGGTACTGTTTTAAGTGATAACGAAAACGGGATGGTAGCGGTTTTGCAAATGGCCGGTGAAATTATGGCAAAAAACGGTGAAACCCAGCTAAACTCTGGCATCTTGACCTACGCTTTGATTGCTTGCAATGAACCAGCCTTGCATTACTTGGCTACCAATAACTTAAGCCGAACCGATTTGTACAACACATTAGAGTGGATGGGACGCATAAACCATTATATTGACATGCCCAAACCTTATTTTGGTGGCATTGGTAGGGACTGGGCAACGGGTTTTACCCCAACACTAGAACAATATGGGCAAAATATCAGCAACATTATCGAAGCCGGTGGCGAAAACTATCACACATTAGCCCATAATGATGTTTTAGACACAATTGTTTACAATCTTGGCAGTGGTGCAGGTAGTCTAGCTTTAGTTGGCGAAGCAGGTACAGGTAAAACTTCGTTAGTTTACGCTTTGGCCGAACGACTATTAGAGGGCAAAGATAATGAGCTTCAACATTACCAAATATTCAGCCTAAATGCCTCGATGATTTTGTCACAAGCTGGCAATCGTTTAGAGCAGATTATCCTAGCTTTACTGACAGAGGCCGTTCATGCAGGCAATATTATCTTATTCTTAGATGAGGCTCATCTTTTTTTTGGCGGCGGTACAGGTGCCTTTGATCTAAGCCAAGTGCTGCAACCAGTTATTAGTAACCGCCGAATAAAAATAATCGTTGCTTTTACACCTAATGATTACCAAAAACTTAAAATTGCAAACGAAAGTTTGGCAGCTAGTTTTGCTATGGTCACAATTAATGAACCAGAAAAACCAGTAGTAATGGACGTTTTAGAAGATAGCGCATTGACTCTAGAGTATAAAAGTGGCTTAATGGTATCCTACGAAGCAGTTCGGGATGCTTTTCGTTTAAGTGGGCAATATATGCAGGAGGCAGCTTACCCGGGTAAAGCAATTAACTTGCTTGATCAAGCAGCTGCGTATTCAGAAGATAAAATTATTACTGCTCAATCTGTTGCTTTGGCAGTTGAAAAAATCAAAGGCGTTAGGGTGAGTGGAGTCAAAGCACCCGAAGCCGACATACTTTTGAATCTCGAAGAAAGAATCCACTCTAGGATGATCAATCAAGCAAGGGCTGTAAAGGTTGTATCTGCTGCCTTGAGGCGCACTAGAGCAGGTGTCACTAGTGGTAAACGGCCTGTTGGTAGCTTTTTATTTTTAGGCCCCACTGGGGTAGGCAAAACAGAGCTTGCCCGCTCATTAGCTGATATATATTTTGGTGACGAAAATCAAATGATAAGGCTTGATATGAGCGAATATCAGCAAACTAGCGATGTTAGCCGTTTGTTAAGCGATGGTGCAGACAGTGACCAAAGCTTAATTTTAGCTATCCGAAAGCAACCATTTTCTGTGGTACTACTAGACGAAATAGAAAAATCTCACCCTAGCATCTTGAATCTGTTACTACAAATGCTAGACGAGGGTAAATTAACAGACAGTAGCGGTAAGGCAGCATCTTTTGCTAGCGCAATAATTATTGCCACCTCAAACGCTGGTTCGGCCTTAATAACAGAACAAGTAGTTGCGGGCAAAAATCTAGAAGATTTCGAAAGGCCGTTTATTGATCAATTGATTGCCAGTAATCAATTTAAACCCGAGCTTATTAATCGTTTTGACGAAATTGTGTTATTTAGACCTCTAAACCAAGCCGAACTTGGACAAGTGGCAGTATTAATGATTAACGAAGTGAACAAAACTCTAACAAACAAGAACATAAGTGTTGCTCTGACCGAAGCGGCTTTGGCCAAGGTAGTTGCAGCAGGCTATGACCCAGTATTTGGTGCCCGGCCAATGCGCAGGACCATACAAAAAATGATAGAAGATGCACTGGCTGTAAGGATATTAAAAGGTGATATTACACCTGGCCAAGCGGTAACCCTTGATGTAAACGACTTAGCCGATCAATCCTAAAGTGTTGCAATTAAGTAGTAAATATGATATAGTAGTCTATGATAATTAAGAATATTATGAGATTAAGATTTTTTTGGATAGTCATAGCCGCAATCGTATTATTG
>CAZIHK010000082.1:0-20412 GCA_964539035.1 uncultured Candidatus Saccharibacteria bacterium
GTCTATTTCAGAGTCATGAAAATCTTCAATTTTTACATCCAAATGGCAGCTTGCACCTCGATAAGTTAAAATCGTTCTTTCGCCATTCGGAGCAAGCAGAAGACAAGAATAACCAGTACCAACATTTTTTAGATAAGTGACAAGTGAAGTATCGACTTCATCTTTGTGCAGATCATCTAATACCGCTTTACCTGCAATATCACGGCCAATTTTACCCATAAACATTGAGTGTAAACCATGGCGAGCAAATGTTACTGCGCCATTAGTAGCTCCACCGCCTGTACTAAAAATTACTCCTTCTATGTCATTTTTTGATCCAAGCTCAAATTCTTCGACCATTTCATGGCCCTCTTTTTTAGGTGTAAATACTTTACCTTGCAAAAAAACGTCTTGTACAGCAGCGCCAATTGATAAAATTTTTATTTCGCTTCGGTGTTTTTCGTCTGTCATTATTTTAAATCTTAGCCTTACCTGTCGAATTATAATTCTGTAACTTGCTTTCTACGACTGCTTGTACAGCACCATAGACTTGTGGCATTAGCTTCACAACAGCGTATTCATCAGGATTATCATTTAACACTTTTACCAGAGTTTCGCGAAAGGCCTTGCGCATATCACTATTTACATTAATTTTAGTCACACCAATCTGCACCGCTTCTTCAAAATAGTGGCCTGGCGTATCGCTACCACCATGCAAACTAATATAGCAATTTAGGTTTTCTCTGATTCTTCTTAATATGTCCAAATCTAAGATTTTTGGTACAGGGTAATTACCGTGGAGGTTACCAATGGCAGCTGCAAACGTATCAATACCGGTAGCATCTACAAAATATTTAGAGCCTTCTGGGGTACTAAAAGTTTTTTTAATTTCTTCATAATCATATGCTTCTTTGAAGACATTGCTACCACCGCCAAAGTAATGTGGTTCGCCCTCTACTAGAGCTCCAGTAAATTTTGCATATTCTACAATCTCTTTTGTAGAATTAATAATTTCTTCGTCTGTTGCATCGTGCCTCGCCATACTTACGTCTATGTGAACAAATTCAAACCCAGCATCTATCCCAGCTTTTGACGCATCAACAGTTGGGCTATGGTCTAAATTAATATACATTTCTATTTGGTACTGATTTTTGTAGTTATCGACCATATCACGGATATTATCTAGCCCCATGGCATCTACTTCACCTTGGCTAACCTCTACCATAACTGGAGCCTGCATTTTTTGGGCAGCCTTTGATACTGCAATTAGAGTTTCTTGATTATCTATGTTAAACGCCCCTATAGCATAATGGCCTTCGCTAGCCCGTGCCATAGACTCACGAGCATTTTGGCAATTAGTTTTGATTTGCTTAATCGTAAGTGACATTCCCACCCCTTTAAATATATTATTGTTTACCAATTGCTGTTAATAAATTATGCGCTTGAACTACTATGTTTTTTGAATTTAGACCAAAATGATCCAGAAGTTCTGCTGGATGACCGCTCTCACCAAAGCGGTCTTTTATTCCAATTCGCTTCATGGGTGTTGGTACATTTTCGGATAAAACTTCGGCCACAGCCCCACCCAATCCACCTGCGATTTGGGCTTCTTCGACCGTTATAATAGCACCAGTTTTGGCTGCACTTTGAATAATAGTTTCTGCATCGAGTGGTTTGATGGTGGGTACATGTATCACTTCGGCATCAATTCCATCTTTGTATAGCATTTGGGCAGCCTCAAGTGCCGGGTAAGTCATTGTGCCAGTCGAAATAATTGTTATATCGCGCCCCGTTTCTAAAACATATGCTTGACCTATCTCAAAAGGGGTATTTTCGGTTGTAAAAACCGGCGATGCTACCCTTGATAACCTTATGTAGTTTGGCCGTTTGTCTTTTGCCATAGCGAGTGTAGCTTTTTGAGCTTCGATGGCGTCACCAGGTACTATCACAACCATATTTGGCAAAACTCGCATCAAGGCAATGTCTTCTAGCATCTGGTGGGTAGCACCGTCTTCACCAGTATATAAACCAGCATGAGCACCAACTATTTTAACTGGTTGATTATTCAAACATACCGTCGTTCTTATCTGCTCCCAATTGCGGCCAGGACTAAAAGATGCATAGCTGCTAACAAATGGTATTTTACCGGCAGCAGCTAAGCCCGCACCTACAGTTACTAGATTTTGCTCGGCAATGCCAATTTCGAAAAACCTATCTGGGAATGATTCTTTAAAAAGATGTACCTGAGTACTCTCGGTTAAATCAGCACTTGCAGCTACTACATTTTCGTCTAATTCACCAGCTTTTCTTAAGCCCTCACCAAAACCTTTGCGGATTGGCACCATCTGGATATCATCAGCCATATAGTCTGCTAAGTGAAGATTGGTCATTCGTGTTCGCTCCTAATGCGCCCCTGCAAGGTACGCAATTCTTTTAAAGCAGCCATTGCTTGCTCATGATTGGGTGGTACACCGTGCCAATGAAAATCGTACTCCATAAAATCTACACCCTTGCCAGGAATAGTATGGGCTATTATCATAACTGGCTTTTCAACTATTGCTCTGGCCATAGCACATGCATCAATAACTGCCTCGATATCATTGCCATTTATCTCTAATACATGCCAGCCAAAAGCTTCCCACTTGGCACGTAAATCTTCTAAAGGCAAAACGCATTCTGTTGGGCCATCAATTTGGATATTATTGCGATCGATTATGCCAATTATATTATGTAAATCAAATTTAGGTGCCAGCATAGCTGCTTCCCAAACATTGCCTTCGTCGAGCTCACCATCGCCCATAACTACATATACCCATCGATGAAGTTGTTTGTTCAACCTTAGCGCTAAGGCTATACCTATAGCTTGGCTCAATCCACTACCAAGCGGACCGCTGGTACTTTCCAGCCCTGGTAATTTAGTCCTCTCTGGGTGGCCTTGTAATCTGGAGCCCAATTTACGCAATGTTAACAACTCTTTTTTATCAAAATATCCAGCCTCGGCCATAGCAGCATATCTGACTGGTACGCAGTGACCATTACTCAGAAGCAAGATATCACGTTCATTCCATTCGGGTTTTTTGGGGTCATGTTTTAATACGTTAAAATAAAGCGCTGTAAATATATCTGCTAGACCCATTGGGCCGGCACTATGCCCACTTCCAGCATGCTCTAGCATACTAATAATGTCTTTGCGTATCTTACAAGCAATTTGCTCTAATTCTTCGGCAGTATAATCTTTCATTTTCGGGCTATATACCTGTTATATTTGCCTTTATTGTAACATAAGCATCTTGGGGATTGTCAGAGTTTAAAATTGCCCCACCAACGTCTAGTACATCTACACCAGCTTTTGCCAATTCGGTGGCGTTTTGGGCGTTAATTCCACCGTCCCAGCCAATTTCTAAATATTTATGTATTTGTTTGGCCTTAGATATTTTACTAGTTAAACCCAGGTCTGCCTTGCCACCATAATGGCCTAAATCACCGCTAAAAATAAGCAGATGTTGTACATGCGGTAAAATATAGGCTACCTTTTCGACACTGGTCTGTTGCAATATGCACACCCCTGTTTTAATATTATTTTCACGCAGGTCAGAGGCAAATTTTGGTATATCACAGTTGCTTTCTTCATGTACGATTACCATATTTGGCTTGAGCTTGATAAGTGTTTTTAGGTAATCTTGCGGGTTACGGTACATAATGTGGATATCTGTCACAATGCTATCTGGTATCCAAATTTTATCTAGCTCTACACTCTCACCAAAAGCAAAATCATTGTCTTTTAAGTCTATTTGGATACGCTCGGCAAAAGGTTTTACCTTTTCAATCTGTTTTTTATATTCTTGCTCGTCATTGGCTAATATTGCCGGGCAAATTATGCTCATGATTTAACTATAACAGATATGGAACAGATATATGTGCATAGATTGTGAAAATAATGTTCTATACTAAAATTAAATTAATTGGGAGCTAAATAAAATGGCTATAGATAATGGTATAAGTGAAGAAAATGCAGGATCAAACGCAGATAAAGAGGCGGCTAGCAATTCAAAAGTAAAAAAACATAAGGTTTGGCCCTGGGTTCTAGGTATCGTAATTGTCATTATTTTGATACCCGTGGTAGTTTTGGCCTTTTTTGGCTTCGTGCCAGGTGTATCAAGCATATTTGGCTTTAACAAACCCAAAGATTTAGGTGTTAAATACACTGCAGCAGATTATGCTAGCTATCAAACAAAAACTAGCGGGCAGTTCTTGGATTTTGCAAATGCACCGGCTAACTCCAATAAACCTGGCAAAAAAGTTGTTTTTGCCGACCCCAAACAGATGGATGTCAACTTAACCCAAGAAGAAATTACAGCTACTATCAACAGCGTTGGCTGGGTGTGGATGCCAATAAAAAACGCTCAGGTACGAATGGGAAACGGTACCGTTGAAGTAAGCGGTAACGTGAATGCGGCCAATATACCAAATTTTGTCAATTTCATTGGTGGCGTAGGCTACCCGCAGGCCTCTGTAGAACAAGCTAGCTCTTGGGCTAAAATACTTGGTAACCCGCCAATTTACATAAAAGCCAATGCCTCTGTGACCAATAACGTTTTAAGCTTAACCGTTACCGAGGGCCAAGTTGGTAAATTTAAAATACCAGCAAGCATTGCCGAAAAGGTGCTAAAAACAGGCACAATTAATATCAAAAACAACGCCGTTGGATATGACGCACAAAGTGCTACCTTCCAAAACGGCCAATTGCACTTTGTTGGCACTTCACCAACAACTATTTACGTAAAAAAATAATTTATAAAGTTACAAATTTTTTATATAACGAACTAGCTCAGGGAAATGCTCTATCTGGAAGTGACCTCTATCTTTAAATATCATGGTCTTAGCATTTGTAAGTTCTTTTTTATACATATCAACGTGAGACGGCTCAACAACTGGGTCATCTAAGCTTTGGATCAACAAAAGATTTTTTGGTTGTTTGTTTAGTATTGACAATGATTTTGGTACTTTAAAACCACCTATTTTTTCTGACGATAAATCTTTAAACGGTGCTGCTACCAAAATTACAGCATTAATTTTTTTAGATAGAGTGTTTTGTGATAAGTATTTAGCCAAAAACACTCCGCCAAGAGAATGACCAATAAGTATAAGATTATTATCAAGTGATAAAATAATATTTTCAAAATATATTATCCATTCAATATATTTCGCATTAGTGCCATTTGGCATTCTTGGTGTTAAAACTTCAAACATATCCCCTAAATCGTCTGCAAGTGTATCTTTCCAATCTAGTCGATACTTTAAGCGTTCTAGATCTATCTTCTTATTTTTCAAGTCATCCAAAAAGTCTTTGTATTTACCAAATGTGTTGCCACCGTGTATGACTAAAACTTGCTGTTTCATATCTGTTGATTTTATAACTAGAAACTTCCTGCTCAAAGGTTGTCGAGCTCTTGATTGCGTCGGATAAAACGAGGTGCATTAGCAAATGGGGTGTTTAGCCAAACCTCTGTTATCACAAAAGCATTATGCCGTTTTTCTTCCCCAAAAAGCACCGCAGGCAAAGCCAATACATTGCTATCTTCGTCATTGCGTGTTGCTTTAGCGGCCTCTATACTCCAGCCTAAACCAGCCCTTATACCTTTAAATCTATTGGCGGCCATGACCATACCTTGGCCACTGCCACAAATTAAAACCGCACGAGGCTCAGGGTCGTCGCTGGCAAGTACTTTTTGCACCGCTTTTGCCGCAAAAACCGGGAAATCATCATCTGGATTATAGTGGTCGTCACCAGCATCTTCGACGTCATAACCAGCCTTTTTTAAATAGCTGGCTAGCTCTTGCTTAAGCCCATAACCTTTATGATCTGCACCAACAAATATTTTCATGATTTAAATATGTGCCTCCTCTGGGCCTGGATAATTATTGTCTGGCGTTTCTTTATTTAATAATCGCCCCAGATCTGCCGCTAGTTCTATCAATCTATTGCTATAGCCCCATTCATTATCGTACCAAGCGACTACTTTGATTAGATTACCCCCAACTACGTCTGTCAACTTAAGATCAATAATTGCCGAGTGGCTATTGCCAATAAAGTCGCTGCTTACTAGTTCTTCTTCGGTAGTAGCTAAAATACCCTGATAATAAGGCTCTCGGGCGGTATTTTTTAAGACTTCATTTAATTGTTGGATTGTTGTATCTTTTTCTGTCAATATTACAAAATCGGCTAACGATACTACTGGGGTGGGGACTCTAATAGACAGACCACTGAATTTGCCTTCTAGTTCAGGGATAGTTTTAACGGTAGCAATACTAGCACCAGTTGAAGTTGGTACGATATTTACGGCTGCAGCTCTTGATTCTCTAAGGTCTTTGGCAGGGCCGTCTTGTAGCTTTTGGCTAGCTGTATAGCTATGAACTGTAGTCATCATTGCCTTTTGGACACCAAAATTATTCTTGATTACATCAATTACTGGCGCAATGCAGTTTGTAGTACAACTAGCGTTGCTTATGATATCGCCTGCGTCGGCTAATTTATCTTCATTTGCACCTATCACTATGGTTTCGGCACCCTCTTTAACTGGAGCAGTAATAATTACCTTTTTCGCCCTGGCCGGGTTAATGTGGGCTTTGGCATCTAATGGATCGGTAAATAGACCAGTCGCCTCAATAACAATATCAATGCCTAAATCACCCCACGGCAACAAGGCAATATCATTTTGAGCAAAAACTTTAACACTTTTTCCATTAACATTTATACTGTTTTCGTCATATTCTATTTGTTTGTTGTAGGCACCATAAACAGTATCATGCCTTAAAAGGTGAGCTAGAGTTTTTGTATCAGTTAAATCGTTTACAGCAACAACTTCAATATCGTCTCGTTCGAATGCCACCCTAAAAGCATTGCGGCCAATCCTGCCAAAGCCATTGATTGCAATCCTAGTTTTCATCCCACCCCCTTAAAATATGGTTTACCTTATTGTATAGCTTATGTGCTTTAAAAAACCAGCTTATTTTTGGGCAAGCCTAATAGAATCGTTAATTACCTTTTTAGCCTCTTTTGAATCACCCCAGCCATTAAAGCTAACTGGGCTACCCTTCCAACCCTTTTTCCAGTCTTTGTAGTGGCTATAAAAATGCTCAACAACTTTTGTAAATTCCGGACCCAAGTCTTTTACCTCTTTAACGTAGTCCTTAGAGATGTCATCTGCTGGTACGCAAATAAGTTTTTCATCACCTTCTCCATCGTCTATCATATAAAGTACACCGATTGGCCTAGATGGTACTACAACTCCATGCGGTACGGTTTCGTCAATTATCAATAGTGCATCTATCGGGTCACCGTCTTCGCACAAGGTGTCTGGCACATAACCATAATCTGCAGGATAGCCAAGCATTGTAGCATTTACTCTATCAAGCACAATACGACCCGATTGTTTATCTAATTCATATTTATTACGTCCACCTTTTTGTATTTCGATAATTACGTTTACAACCTCTGGTGCTTTTTCGCCGTAGCTAACATCATGGCAATCACAAGACATGGTTTATCTCCTTTAATTTCTTATAAGTAGTATACAATATTTTAAGATGAAGAATTGGCTTATTGCACACCGCGGTGCCCAATGCGATGGGCGCGAAAATACAATTGCAGCTTTTGGCGCCTGCCAAAAATATCCTCTTGGTTGGGTCGAGCTAGATTTGCACACCACGAAAGACGGCGTTGTTATATGTCATCACGATTGTAATATCAACGAGTTAAATATCGCCACAACTTCATACAAAGATCTAAAAATAATTGACGGCCAGCTGACTACTTTTAAAGAGGCGACAAAAGCACTAGATAACATCCCATTGATAGTGGAAATAAAACCAACAGGTACGGCAAAACATATCATTAATGAGCTGTATGATCACCCCGCTTGGTTGGTAGCTAGTTTTAATATCGAAGCAATCAAAGAGCTTATATCCTTAGGTGTAGACAAAAAGCGAATATACCTATTACAACGCAAAAACAGTGTTGGCCACATAAACAATGCTCTTGCAAATTGCTTGGGTGGAGTAGGCGTTAATCAACGCTTGCTAACACCTAGGTTTTACCTAAAAGCAGTTAAAAATGGATTGTCAGTCTACACTTACACAGTAAATTCGCCTTGGCAAGCTAAGCTGTTTAGAAGTTTATATCCTAAGATTAAAATCTGCAGTGATCAAGTTGATCTACTGCAAAATATTAAATAATAAAGCATAATATTTAAGTGATGAAACGAACAATAATTATTCTAATATTATTTATCATTATAATAGCCGGCTTAGTCTTGTTTTTGAATCAAAAAGGTCAAGCCCCGGCTGGACCTCCTAGTGATTCTGCCATAGCAACAGAGATAAAACTAGAGACCATCACCAAACACAACACTACGGTTGATTGTTGGGTTGCTATTGGCGGCAGTGTATACAGACTAGATAGCTTCCTCACGAAACATCCAGACGAAAACTTAGCTAATCAATTATGTGGCATGATTGAACCAGAGGTTAAACTGCCTGACACACTCAAAGCTGAGGTTTTAGCTAGCTATCGGATCGGGCTATTGTCTCCTTGATTATTGAGGCAACAAAACTTTATCTATCTGATAAAGTGTACCGTTAGAAGTTTTTTGGGCAGCTTTTACGGCCATTGCCTTGTCGCCTTTTGCACTTATAAAGTAGTATTTACTATCTGTAATTTCAACAATTATTTCTTGGCCATTAGTTGTTTTTAGCTTTTGGCCATTTGTTAACTGATCATTTGTGGCAATAACAATACTATATTTAGTGATATCTGTAGCGCTAGCTTTTTTAGCTTCTGTTAATAAAGAATCATAGTAGCCATTAGGCAAAGACTTGTAGGCATCGTTTACTGGCGCTAATACAATGTAGCCAACAGAGGTAGATTTTAATGTTTCTGACTGGCCAGTTGTAATTAACAATTTATTATATTTAGATAGATTATCTTGGCTAGCGACAAAAGTTGCAACATCTTTACCACTCGCTGCCTGTGGTTTGTCAGTCTCCAAACTATTCGATTCAGAGCCTTCTCCACCACCGCTGCCACCATTAAATATATACCACGTTAAACCACTAGCTATTAGGATGAATAGTACTAGCCCTACTATGACAATGATCTTTTTCTTAGACACTATATTTAACCACCTCTTTATTACTTAGTTATAGTACAAATTATAAAGCAATAATAGCTAATAGCGCTAGCATTTAATGTTCTAGATATTCCCTAATCCTTAATGCAGCCGTAGCGCCTTCTCCTACTGCACTGGCAATTTGCATTGTTGCCCCGCTACGCACATCACCTGCTGCAAAAACCCCTTTGATTGATGTCATCAACTTATCATCTGTAATAATTAAACCCTTATTGTCAAAATTCATGTCTGGATTATTTATAAAACCAGTATTAGGTATTAAACCTACAAATACAAAAACACCATCAACCCCAAACTCAATTTTTTTATTGTTTTTATCCGTAGCCAGTACTTTATTTACAAACTTACCATTACCAATAACTTCGACAGGTGCTACGCCAAGATGAACGTCAATTTTTGGATTATTTTCAAGTTGATGGATCAATACGTCACTTGCCTTAATGGTGCTTCGCACCAATAAATCAATATGACTAGCAAATCGTGTTAAAAACAATGCCTCTTGTACTGCAGAGTTGCCACCGCCAATTACAGCCAACTTTTTATCCCGGTAAAATGCCCCATCACAGGTAGCGCAATAGTGCACCCCGCGGGCGTAATACTCTTTTTCACCCTTGATACCCAGTTTTTTATAATCACTGCCCGTGGCAATTAAGACAGCCTTAGCATGCTGTTTGCCTTCTGTTGTTGAGACTTCTATAAGATTATTTTGCATAGCAATTGCGGTTACTTCTCCTAGTTCAATTTTTGTACCGAATCTTTCGGCTTGCTTTTGTAGATTGTCGGCCAGTTCAATACCACTTATGCCCTTTGGGAAGCCGGGGTAATTATCAATCCAATCAGTTATGGCGGCTAATCCACCAATTACAGCTTTTTCATAAATTACTGTCTCTATGTCTTCTCTAGTTGTATACACTGCGGCCGTCAGTGAAGCAGGCCCTGCGCCAACCATAATGACATCGTGTGTCTTAAATGTTTCTTTATTTAATGTTTTTGCACTAAAAAGTGGTTTTAGAACCTCAATATTTATGTCTATAGTGCTAATATTTGCAGTTGTTTTCGCTTTAAAATCAGATTCGTTACTGAGCTTTTTTTTCATCAGCTTAAGATACTGCAGGAACTAATTTTGATAAATTATATCCCACTATCACTTCTTTGGTATCGTCTTGTTTAGTAACAACAGTTACTGGTACGGCAAGCTGCCCGCTTAGCGCTAACGCCTCCTGTGTTTTTTCTGGGTTTTCATCTAAATTTACTTCGTTGTACTTATAGCCCTTTGCGCCAAGCCATTTTTTGACCATCCCACAATAGGCACAGGTATTTGTAGTATAAATTATGATGTTTTTTGGCATATTATTTTCCTTTTAATGTTTAACTTTTATATTTTATAGTGTCTTTTACTAATTTGCAAACACTATATATAGCGTACTATTTGCCAATTTTAATTAATTGGACATCAAAAACTAAATCACTATTAGCCGGTATTTTAGCGTTCGCCTGGCTACCATAAGCAAGTGATGCCGGTATTAGCAGCCGCCTAGTGCCACCTACCTTCATACCCGGTAGACCTTGTGTCCAGCCCTTAATAACCTCACTTAAACCAAACGTAGCAGTTTGGCCGCTGTCTAGCGAACTTTCAAATATAGTGCCATCTTTAGCTAATGCACCTGTGTAGTGCACTGTGACTGTATCGCCTGCTTTCACCTCATTGCCACTTCCAGGAGTAGTATCACTAATTTGTAATGTCGCAATACTTGGTAATGGCTGATAGTTTGTTAATTTAGTACCTTGCAATTTATTTTCTCCTTGCTTAACGGTTGGTTGAGTTTTTTGAGCATCAATTTGATTTTGTAATTGGGCCTGTAAATCAGCTTGCTGGCTCTGTTGATCATTATTAGCTAAAACATAATAGGCTGCTACACCTACGGTAGAGCCAAAAAACATAATTGCTAGTAATAAAGTAACCACTCTTTGAGTTTTTGTTGTTGACATAAAATCTCTCCTCTTTCTCAGCTTTTCATTATATAGCTATTATGGTTTTAGTTATGTTGTAAAAAAATAGATTTTTATATTTTTCTTAATCTTTTGAAGAATTTAGAGGATTTTACTCTCAAAAATTCTGCCCCAAGATAGTAATACGGGAAAACTGTAAGCACCAAAAAAGTACTTGATACTAATCCGCCAATTAAGACTATCGCCAACCCCTCCCAAAATGGGCTGGATAGCGCCAATGGTATCATAGCTACAATTGCAGTCAGGCTTGTGGCAACAAGTGGCCTAAATCGCTCCTCAAGTGCCGCAACGGCCGAATCCACTGCACTCATACCTGCTCGCCTAGATTGATTAGCAAAATCTGTTAGTAATATAGTATTTTTTATGCTTAACCCAATAAGTGCAAAAAAGCCTAGCATTGCAAAAAAGCTAAAAGGATTCTTAGTTAAGTAAAGCCCGAGTGTAATACCAAATAAGCTGAATGGGATGGCCATAAAAATTAACAAAGGTTGCATAAGTGACTTAAACTCCACTGCTAGCACAATAAATATTACTACTAACAAAATTGGGAAAGCCACTACTAGGGACTTGAACGAATCTTGGTTGTCACTCTCAAAACCTATGTCAAACTTGATGTTTTCTTGTTTTAGCCCAAAGTTAGCCAGCTTATCGTTTGTATATTGTTTTTTTATTGCCTTTTGTGCTAATCCAAACAATGTTGTGGTATCCGATCCGTCAAGTTCGGCTTTTACATCAACATATTGCACTCCATCAGCCCTATTGTAAGATGCTGGGTTACCAACGGATGTCGCAGTAACACGTGCCACTTCACCGCTCATCCGAGTCAGTTCTAGTGTCTTCAAATAACCTTCCATGTCTCTTGCCAAAACGTATGCTGCTTGCCTATTGTCTGTTTCTATTCTTACAGTAAAATCTGAGGCGGGTGGCCCTACATCCTGCTGGGAGACCTTGACTTGCGCATTTTTAAAACCTACAAACGCTTTCTGTAAATCTTTAATTAACTGCGGTGATTTAATTTCTCGGTCTTTGTAAGACAGCAAGTGTATTTGCATAGTAGAGTCCCTAGAAGTCCCGCTCGAATTATATGAGCTTTGTTCAAAATTTTGGGCTAGAGTAGTGCCCACTATTTTATTTGCTTCGCTTGCCGTACTGGCGGCCTGCTCTATTGATAGCCCAGGTAAATAAGTTTGGCTAACAACTAAGTCATTAGTATCTTTAGTGGGTGGGAAGATGTTAAATGTAACTTTTTGAAATAATAAAGCTCCGGCAAATATAAAACCTAAGCCAATAAAAACAGCAACTAGGCCAACAAAGACCATTTTTTTTGTAGAATTTCTTGCCCATGGCATTGGGCTGGCGATAAACTCCGCAAACTTAGCCTCAAATCCAGCCGAAAATTCTTTTTTAGCTAGTTTGCCCATTTGCTTTTTGCGCAACAATAGCAGCCTCGAGAATAGTGGTATGAACACTAAGGCCACAACCAAGCTGACTATTAAAGAGGTAATAATCGTTACTGGTATTGCGCGAATGAATCCGCCCAATATCCCACCCACAAAAAGCAAAGGTGCAAAACTTAGGGCAGCGGTAGAGGTAGCGGCAATCATAGCCCGGCTAACTTTTTGGGTTGCGGTTTTTACAGCAAGGCGTGCGTCTTTTTGGCGTCGTCTTTGGGCGTCAATTGCCTCCACCATAATTATTGTGTCATCTACAATAAGCGCTAGTGCCAGAATCAGCGTAAATAGTGTGATAGTGTTTAATGAATAACCAATTAAAAACAATATACCCAAGGTTATTGAGAGTACTGAAACCATCGATATGACAGTGATGAATGACGCCCTAATCGCAATTACAATAGAACCAATTATTAATATCGCTATCAGGCCTTCAATTAGAGCTTTTTGAAGCTCAGAAATTTGATCATTTATGCTATTGGCATAGCTAGCGCTAATAGTTGCTGTATAACTTGCAAATTCTGGTTGTTTGTTTAATTGATCTATAGCCTGGTTAAGCTGGCTGTTTGCTTTAATAATATCTGCGCCAGAATTTTTTGTTAAGCCAATATTTACAGAATTATAAAAGGTGTTTTTGTTTTCTTGACGAGTCCCGTACCAGTCAAAAGAAGATTGCTTGACTACCTCTTGGCCAGTTTCGGGGTTCAGCCCTTTTGTGTAAGGGTTTATTAGCGAAACATCTCTAAACAAGCTGAGATCTTGGGTTTTTAAAAATACTAAAGCGTTTTCTGCTTGAGCTGTTAAATCTTTTGTGGATATGGCTGAATTGTCGCTATAAAAAGATACTACAAAATCATCACCCCTACTAGTAAACCCAAATTTTGGTGTATTTATTGCAACTTTTGCCTGAGCTGGCAATACTTTGCTTTTATTTACAGCTTCTTCAAAATCTTTGGTTGCTTTTGCGGCATCGGTGCCGTCCTTATAATTAATTGCCAGTGTAAATTGATTTGGGAAAGCCTGAGCTGATACAGATTTTATATTTGGCTGCCTAAGAGCAATCTCACCCAGTGGTTTTGTAATGTCATTATCGACTTTAGCAGAATCATTTACCAGGTAAGACCCACCAGCTACAGTATATGGGATCTCTATAGTTGGGAATCCTTCACGGTTTAATAAACTTGTATAGCTAAGTACACCAAATACAAAAATGCTTAGCCATATTACGGCGGTAATTTTTGGTCTATCGAAAAAATACAGACTAAGCCTTGGTAATAATCGAGCCTCTTGTTTATCGGTATATGATGATTTACTTTTTTTAAACACTAAAATCTCCCTTAAGTTGCTAAGATATATTAGCATTTTTGGTTTTTGACTTAAAACTTTCCGTTCCCAAAATCACAAAGTACATTTATGAAGCATGGGAACGGACAGGTGCTGTCGTGAGAGATTGGGCAGCAGATGTCTGCAAGCCTATTTTACCTAACCGTTCCGCTGATCTTAATTCAGCATTTTACCCTTGGGTACCTTACCCTTGCCTGAGCATCTTGGACAAATTGTGCCAAAGAGTATACCCGTACCTTTGCAGGTTGGGCATTTTACGGATTGAGTTATTGCAATCACCTCCTTATAGATAAAGTTGACTAAAAACAAAAAAACTAGGGGCGTGCATAGGCTTAAATTAAGCCGCCGCCAACATCCCGAGAGCTCCGCTGGGGTTACCAGCAATAATACTCTCTTACAACGTCCTACATTGACGCCCCCAGTCGCGCTAGAGCAATTGGTGGTAGCTCGAGCGCAAGCTTTGTTCGGTTAGAGACAGGAGCATGGCAGATTTGGACTGCTTGAACGAAGCACTAATCGGGGTGCAGCTCCCCTTTTGTGATTCGCGCCATCAAGTGGCTAAACATGCTCCGAGCCCGGCGACCACAGGAGGTCAGTCCGGTCGCCAGTGAAGTATGAAGGCTTAACCCTTGTCGCAATCGGCGCCCTAGGAGGTAGGGCTGCGCCTCGTACGACAGTTCTGGCAAAAGTTCTCTTATGAACTCGCCCAAAACCATACTTCAACCCCTTACCACAGTCTCATATGGCAGGTAGTGCTTGAAGCACAAAGATATGCGCCAAACACTACCCGCCATTAAATATCTATAAGTTGACAACACCTGTTAAAGTGCATATTAGGGCCATAAATAGTCCCAAAAATAGCTATATATTTATAACTTATATTTAGGATTTTAGCAAGGTTTTAAATTCGTTGGGCTTTTAGGGTAGTGCCAACTTTTAATGCAATTTTATCTAACAGTTCGTTTACTTCTTGAGACTTTAGGGTCCCTTGGTAAGAGGCAATAACGACCCTTAAACTGATCTGCTTATGGTCAGGGTCGTCTGGGTGCTGATAAATATCTAACGGTTTAATATCAAAATAATATTTTGGATACGGTGCCAGTATAGCCATCTGGCTAAATATGGCATCAAAAAGATTTGCAAATGACAACTCTACCGGAACCTTTAGAGTAACATCCTGTTCTACCTTAGGGTATTTTGGCAGCGGGATATATTTGTCTAAGCTATCTTTGCATAACAAAACTTGGTTTAAGTCTATCTCGAATCCTGCACTAAAATTCGGTAGTTTTAAGGTTTTTCGAACTCTTGGCTTAAACTCACCAATAGCACCCAATAAAACACCACTAGTTGCATCCAGCACAATGGCCGATCTTTGAAGTGCAAAAGGTGCCGAAAGCTGTTCATTAACTGCAAGTTCAGATTTTTGAGGTAGAGGTAAGAACTTCGCTTTAATACCAAGTCTACAAAGCAAATCTTTCAAGTAATACTGAGCTTGATAATAAGCCGCTCCACAGTAATCGTTATTTGTTTTTGTACTAGAGGCAAATACAAAACCCAAACGATCTTCTTCTTTTGGCAGCTTCTCTTCGTCTAGCCAGTTTTTAAGATGTGTTTTTCCAATTTCAAATATTGCAAACTGCCCAAAACCTGCTTTTATATTGGGGTGTATTTTGTCTAGTAAACTAGGCAGAATGCTCATGCGGTAATACTGCAGATCTGGGCTAAGAGCATTGCTAAGTTGATAAGCTAGCTCCTTGTTCTGCCCTGTTTTATCTATTAATTTGCCATGCACAAAACTGTAGGTAAGTAGTTCGTTCGCACCAGCAGATGCTAAAATTTGCCTAATTTGATGTTTTACATCTAATAATTCATCTTTTTTGGCCGGGTTTAACGACCTAGTAGGCAATTTTATGGGTAACTTATCATAACCTATCAAACGCCCTACTTCTTCAACAATATCTTCGGGTATTTCTATATCTGTGCGCCAAAATGGTGGTGTAATAATAAGTTTACCCTCTTGGTTTACCACGTTAAATTCAACATTTGTTAAAGAATCGGCTATTTGTATGGCCGATAAATCAAAACCAAGCCTTGTATTTATAAATTCTGGCGTAACTTCTACATTTTTTTGCTCTTTAAAGTGTTTGTCGTCAATAATTTCGCTAGCTACTTGGCCGCCAGCTAGCTCTTGCATCATTTTAATAGCTTTAGCTAAAACCTTGTCATTCTGCAAGGGGCTTTGACCTTTGCTAAAACGAGTAAAAGCATCAGTAAATAGACCGTGTTCCATAGCTGTTCTTCTGATGCTGTACATGTCAAAATTGGCACATTCTAAGATGATGTTTTTAGTATCAGCGCCAACTTCTGTGTCTTCACCACCCATCACCCCACCTAAGCCTATTGGTTCGGTAGCGGTAGCTATAATTATTGCCTCGGCTCGGGGCTCTATCTCTTTACCACCTAATAATATTAGCTTTTCATTCTTGATTGGATATCTTACTTTTAGAGTTGCTCCAGTTGCACCTTCGTCTTGAGCCTTGACTTTATCATAATCGTAGGCGTGTAGTGGCTGGCCAGTTAAAAGCATCATAAAATTAGTAATGTCTACTACATTATTTAGCGATTTAACACCTAATCGGGCCAAAAAAGTTTGTAACCACAAGGGGCTTTTAGCGATTTTTATATTACTCATAGCAACAGCCATAAAACGTGGCACTAAGTCTGGCAATTCATTCTTTATAACTAAAGGCAAATTTACCGAACTTCTATCTCCTAGCTCCAACTTCCCACTTAAGTACCAATCGGGGGATTTAAATGGCTGTTGTTGTATCCCGGCAACTTCGCGGGCTATGCCTAGCATGCCAAAACAATCTGGGCGGTGTGTAAACATCTTATTTTCTATATCAATAATGTAATCGTCCAGCCAAAAAGTCTTGGTTATTGGCATACCAGGATTGGCATCTTGGTCGAGCACAATAATGCCATCATGGTCATCACCAAAATCAAGCTCGCGGGCGCTCGCAATCATTCCTTGGCTCAATATTCCCCTTAGTTCTTTGGCAGTTAAATCGAATGGCTCTTTACTATTAAAAGTTTCGGGGACTATAACACCTGGTGGCAACCAAATAATACTTTGTCCTGTTGCCACATTATTCGCACCGCAAACTACTTGCACAAAGCCGTTTTCGTCCCTAGGTACATCTTTTGCGACCCCACCATCATCTATCATGCAAACATGCAGTTTATCAGCGTTAGGGTGGCCTACACACACAATCACTTTGGCAACTACAGCACCCTTATATTTGGCGCCTAAATCAATAACTTCTTCTACAGCACCAAGTTGCGCCCCAATTTTTTGCACTAAATCATCAATTGGCAAATCAATTTTGGTGTATTCTTTTAGCCAATTTAGTGATATTTTCATTTCTTCTTATCTTCAGAATTATTTTTTTTACTTATCTTTTTAAAGATTAAAATATCTTGTAGCAAGTAAGTAACAATAAGTAATGTAAGCCCCACAAGAAAGAAAGGCAAATAATGTGGACCACTATTATTTAAAGGACAAGAATCAAAGCATGATACAAGCGCAACCGTTATGTAAAACAAATAGCTAGCTACAAAAATAACGACTAACTCTACGACCATAACAATAACTTCAGTTCTTTTTATTCTTTTCATTTAAATTGCCTCAAAAAGTCTAATTTACCAGATTCAAAGTGGCGGATATCATCAATGTCATACTTCATCATCACAAGGCGGTCTATACCACAACCCCATGCAAAACCAGTGTAAATATCTGGGTCAATATCTGCCTCTTTAAGTACATTGGGGTGGATCATCCCGCAGCCCAAAAGCTCTATCCAACCCTGGTGGCCACAAATACTACAACCCTTCTTTTTGCAAAATGGGCAGCTTAGGGCAAACTCAAAACTGGGTTCTGTAAATGGGAAGTAAAATGGTTGGGTTTTTACTTCTAATTCTTGGTTGTAGTACTCTTTTAAAAACGTTTTTAAGGTAGCAATTAAATGCCCTGCATTTATGCCTTTATCAACATACACACCCTCTAATTGATAATAAGTATGCTCATGGCGGGCGTCTAAATCTTCATTGCGGAATACCCTGCCTGGAATAACAACTGCTATAGCTTCATCATTATCTAAGTTAGCTTTGCGACTCTTTAAAACTCGATTTTGCATTGTGCTGGTATGGGCCGGGGCAATTAAGCCCTCTGTAGTCATAAAAGTATCATAATCGTCTCTGGCTGGGTGGCCTTCTGGGAAGTTCAAACTACTAAACATATGGTAATCGTCATCTATTTGGCGGGATTCTACTGCCTCAAAACCAATGCGATAAAATATATCTAAAATTACGTCTAGCTCACTCATTAAAGGGTGGATTGTGCCGTTGCTGCTAGTAAGCAACGCTGGTTTTTTATCCAATGGAGTATTTGTGTCAAATGGTGCGGTTATGTCTATCTGTGATAGTTCTTGGGGCTGGCCTGAATTATCAGAGACCCAAGATTCTACTTCTTTTTTTAATTCATTAACTTCAGCACCATATTGGCCTTTTTGATCTGTTGACATGTCTTTTATTCGCAAAAACAAGGTTTTTATCTCTGGAGCACGCAAAATAGCCCGCTTTTCTTGTAGCGATTCAAACTGTTTTTTTAAGCTTTCGGCAACTTCGTCAACTTCTTTAAATGTGTAAGCCATACTTAATTAAAGATTATACTTATTCTTTTCAAGTTTGTCTCGGCAAAGTACAATAAACTCATTATGGCAAGTAATTACAGTTTCGATATAGTTAGCGATTACGATAAAGGCGAGCTTAATAACGTTTACGACCAAGCTCAGCGCGAGATTATGAATCGTTATGACTTAAAGGGTACAAAAGCCAAATTAGAGTGGCTGGATGGAGATCACAATGCCTTCAAAATCTATGGTGACAGCGATTTTCACATAGATGCCATCTTAGATATTATCCGTAAAAAACTGGCCAGCCGTGAGCAAAGCCAAAAAGTATTGGATACCAGCAAAGAATCTACTACTACCAACCTACAAACTACCAAAATTGTACCGCTGAAAAGTGGCATCAGCCAAGAAAACGCCAAGAAAATTAGTGCCTTAATACGCGATAATTATCCTAAAGTTAAGGCCCAAATCCAAGGTGATGAGTTGCGTGTTATGAGCCCCAAAAAAGACCAACTTCAATATGTTATGGATTTGCTCCGTGAGCAAAACTTCGATTTCGCCCTCCAATTCACCAATTACCGATAATTATCTTTGTCATAAAACTTAACAATACCGTTTATACTTAAAAGCATATGGAACCATCCGAACCTCTATCTGAACAGTGCATAGATGTACTGCGCAAAAACGATCGTGGGACCCATACAGTCCCCTCTAGTGGTTTATACCCTCATCAATGGTTGTGGGATAGTTGTTTTTCGGCGATTGGTTGGGCCCAAATAGATACCGATAGAGCCAAACAAGAAATTTTTAGCCTGCTTCACGGCCAGTGGCATAACGGTATGATCCCACATATGATTTTTGATATGTCACCCGATTATGCCAACGATCGTAACATGTGGCGTAGTTGGCTATCGCACAATTCCCCTAACCATATTGCCACTAGCGGAGTTACCCAACCCCCCGTTATTTCAGAAGCAGTAAGCCGCATAGGCATGCAACTTACAACCCATGAAAGAAACCATTTTTATAAAAAAGTATTGCCAAATATTGTTAGGTACCACCAGTGGCTATACGAAGAGCGTGATCCACATAAAGAGGGTTTAACATTACAGATACACCCTTATGAGACAGGCATGGATAACGCTCTCCCTTGGATGAACCAATTACGTGAACACAGTTGGCCGTGGTGGGTCACAATAATCGAAAAACTGCATCTTGAGGGTGTTATTAATGCTCTAAGACCTGATGTGCAAAAAATCCCTCGAAACCAAAGAGCCAAAAATATTGATGCCATGGTTTGCTGGGATGTTGTAAGGCGCCTGCGCCGCAAACACTACGATATTGATAAAATATTACATCGTTCACTTTTTGTGATAGAAGACGTTGCCTTTAATAGTATCTTTGTACGTAACAACACAATTTTACGCGAAATTGCAAAAGAAGTCCGTATAAAATTGCCCCCAGATTTATTAGATAATATGCAACTCACCGAAACCGCCTTAGAACAGCTATGGGACGATAGCTTTAGTATCTATTTTAGCCGAGATTTTATGACCAATAAATTGCTTCGCGAACCAACTATCGCTAGTTTGATGCCAATTTATGCCGGCACAATTAGCAAAGAGCGCGCCGATAAGTTAGTCCGCGTTCTTACCAACGATCACGCTTTTTGGCTTAAATTCCCCGTCCCGACAGTACCCCGTAATATGCGCGGATTCGAAGCCAATAGATATTGGCAAGGCCCAACCT
>CAZIHK010000083.1:0-5506 GCA_964539035.1 uncultured Candidatus Saccharibacteria bacterium
CAAGTACATAGCAAACGGTCTGATTACAAAAAAGCTTACGTAACCGTTAAAAAGGGTCAAACAATCCCAGTGTTTGCCGCAAGTGAGGAGACAAAATAATGGCTATTACAAAACTAAAGCCTACTACTCCTGGTCGAAGAGGCATGACAACCCAAGACTTTGACGAAATTACTGCCAAAAAACCAGTTAAAAGTCTTATCACAATAAAAAAGGGTTCTGTTGGTCGTAATAATCAAGGTCGTATTACCACTCGCCATCGTGGTGGTGGTGTTAGGCGATATTATCGTGATGTTAACTTTAAGCTTGCTAGCGGCACTATAGCCACGGTAGAGGCTATCGAATACGATCCAAATCGCTCAGCTCGCATTGCTCGCATAAAAGACCAAACTGGCAAACTGCACTACATAATTGCCTCACAAGGCATGAAGGTAGGTCAATCTATCACATCTGACGAAGAAACTACAATAGATAATGGCAACCGTTTGTCAATAAAAAATATACCTACTGGCAGCACAATTTACAGTGTTGAGATACAACCAGGTAAAGGGGCGCAATTAGTTCGTAGTGCAGGTAATGGGGCACAACTTATCGCCAAAGAGGGTGAGTATGCTCAGGTAAAACTGCCAAGCGGTGAAGTTCGTATGCTACACGTTGAATGTATGGCTCATATTGGTTCAGTTGGTAATGCTCAGCACCAGAATGTCAAGATCGGCAAGGCTGGCCGTAATCGCAAATTAGGCAAGCGTCCAAGCGTAAGAGGCGTAGTAATGAATGCAGTTGATCACCCGCACGGTGGTGGTGACGGTGGTAGGCACCGTATGGCTAAAGCACCGCGAACGCCATGGGGCCAAAAAACACTTGGGTTCAAGACACGCAGCCGCCGTGCATCTAACAAGTTTATTATTAAGAGCCGTCACCAGGCTAAGAGGAGAGGTTAAATGAGTCGTTCGCTTAAAAAAGGACCTTTTATTGACCCTAAGCTGGCCAAAAAAGTGGCAGCTCTAGGCAACGAAGACCGTACTATTATTAAAACTTGGGCTAGAAGCTGTGCTATACCGCCAGAATTTGTAGGTAAAACAATAGCCGTACATAACGGTAAAGTTCACACACCTGTATATATCACCGAAAATATGGTTGGCCATAAGCTAGGTGAATTTTCTCCAACTCGTAAATTCCGCTCACACGGCGGTAAGATGGCAAAGAAGTAGGAGTATTTTATGCCTGTAAAAGCAATTGCCAAAAATGTAAGGATGAGCCCCCGTAAAGTCGGCGTAGTTGTCTCGCTAGTGCGCGGTCGGACAGTTAAAGATGCTTTAATTATTTTAGAACATACTCCAAGACGCAGTGCAGAACCTGTTACAAAAGTTATAAAAAGTGCTGTTGCTAACGCTGAGCATAACCATAACTATAAGCCGGATACTTTAAAGATTACCGAAATAATTGTTACTCACGGAGCTAGACTAAAAAGGTTCCGACCGGTGGCAAAAGGTGCTGCACATCCATTTATCAGGCGTTCTAGCCATATCAGAGTTATCGTAGACGGCGAACAGCGCGAGATCAAAAAGACTGCAGACAAAAAACCAAGCAGTACAATCAAGGAGGCCAAATAATGGGTCAAAAAGTAAATCCAATTAGTATGCGTTTGCAAGTTAATAAAGATTGGCGTAGCAAATGGTTTGCACCTAAAAAAGATTATGCAAAGTTTTTGACTCAAGATTTAGAAGTCAGGCGATTTATTGATAAAAAAGTAGGTTCGCGTGGTGCAATAAATAAGGTCGATATTGAAAGATCGCCTAATTTAGTCACGGTTTCCATACACACTGCTAAGGCTGGTGTAGTTATCGGCCGAGGTGGTTCTGGCGCACAAGAGATAAAAGCTGCCATCGAAAAGATATTCATGGTTCCAGTTAGAGTAAATATAGAAGAAGTAAAAAAACCTGAAATGCAAGCTAAATTAGTTGCCGAAAATATAGCTAGCCAGATAGAGAGAAGGATTGCATTTAGGCGTGCAATTAAAAGTACTGCCGGGGCAACTATGCGAGCCGGGGCTAAGGGTGTGCGTATCCAAGTTTCTGGTCGCTTAAACGGTTCCGAAATGTCTAGGCGCGAAAAAGAGATACAGGGCTCTGTACCACTACACACACTTAGAGCTGATATCGATTATGGGTATGTTAGAGCCAAAACTGGCGCTGGCATCATTGGTGTTAAAGTATGGATTTATAAAGGTGAGGTAGCTTAAGATGTTGCTCCCTAATAAGATGAAGCACCGCAAGGTGTTCAAAGGTAAAATCAGAGGTAAAGCAAGTGTTGGTAATTATATTGCCTATGGTGATTTTGCCTTGCAATCTATGAGCCACGAACGAGTTACTAGTCGTCAAATCGAATCCGCTAGGCAAGCCATGACTCGTTACACAAAGCGCGGGGGTAAAATATGGATAAGGATCTTCCCTCATACGCCAGTTACGCGCAAACCATTAGATGTAAAAATGGGCAGTGGTAAAGGCTCCCCCGAATTTTTTGCCGCTAAAGTCAAGCCAGGTACAGTAATGTTTGAAATGCAGGGTGTAACCGAAGAAACAGCCCGCGAAGCAATGCGACTTGCAGCTCATAAATTACCTGTAAAAACTAAATTTATCACTAGAGCAGAGGAGGCATAAGATGGCAACTACCAAAAAAGTTGTGAAAAAATCAACCGTCGACAAACCTTCAAAGCCTTTGACAAAAGCTGATATTCTAAAAAAAGTTAATGATTTAAGGGAAGAAGCAGCGGTTTTGAAGCGGAACATGCACATGGGCGATGTACAAAACGTAAGAGCCTATAAGTATAAACGCAAAGAGATAGCAAGAGCTTTGACGCAGCTTAATAATATGAAACCACAAGAGGAGAAATAAGATGGCGCGGACTTTAACTGGCGAAGTACAATCTACTAAAGGCGATAAGACTATCGTTGTTGCTGTTCGTACTCGCAAAACTCACCCAATTTATAAAAAGCAATATTCTATTACAAAAAAGTTTATGGCCCATGACGAAGAAAACCAAGCCAAAGACGGTGACAAAGTAATAATTATCGAAAGCCGCCCTATTTCCGCCCGTAAAAGGTTCACATTGTTAAAAATCGTTGAAACAGCTCACATTAAACATGTTGAGCCAGAAATGCCATCCGAGGAGAAAGCTTAAGATGATACAACAAGAATCCCGGCTGGGTGTTTGCGATAACAGTGGTGCCAAAGAAATCCTTTGCATAAGGGTCTTGGGCGGTACTAGGCGTAGATATGCTCGCGTAGGCGATACTATTGTAGCTACAGTTAAGCAAGCTAACCCTACTGGCAACGTCAAAAAGAAGCAAGTTGTCAGGGCAGTTATAGTTCGCACAACAAATAAAATACGCCGCAAAGATGGCTCTACGATATGTTTTGATGATAATGCAGCAGTAATAATTGGTGATGACAAACTACCAAAAGCTACCAGGATATTTGGCCCAGTCCCTAGGGAACTCAGAGATCTCGGCTATGCAAAGATCATAAGTTTAGCTCCGGAGGTACTCTAGATGACTAAGACAAAGTCTAAGACTATTTTCAAAATTCGTATTAAAAAAGATGATACCGTTATTGTCCGTGCTGGTAAATATAAAGGCCAAACAGGCAAAGTTTTGACAGTGCACCCAACGCTAAATAAAGTTACTGTAGAGGGCATAAATATTGTTAAAAAGCACCAAAAACCTAATAAAGCATATCCGCAAGGTGGCATTATTGAGCTTACTAAACCAATCTGGGTATCTAAAGTGTCTGTTGTTGACCCATCTACCAAAAAACCGGCCCGCATTGCCTATAGCTTTGATAAAGATGGTAAAAAAGTTCGAGTTTATGCTAAGACTAAAAAGGAGATAAAGTAATGGTTAGTACAAAAAAATCTATCCCTACTAGTACAACCAGCTTTAAAGATGCCTACAATAGTTCGTATAAAAATGAGTTGCTTAAAGAGCTAGGTTTAAGCAACATCAATCAAGTACCCAATATAGAGAAGATTGTCATCAATATTGGCTTAGGTAAAGCTAAAGACGATAAAAAATTAATGGAAGTAGCTACTAATACTTTGCGCAAGGTCACAGGCCAACAGCCAGTTGAGACTATCGCCAAAAAGAGCATTGCTGCCTTTAAACTAAGAGAAGGCAATAAAGTCGGACTAAAGGTTACCCTAAGAGGGGATAGAATGTATGAATTTCTTGAAAGACTAATTGGTTTAGTCTTGCCAAGATTAAGGGACTTCCACGGTGTTTCTGCTGGTTCATTTGATAAGCAAGGTAATTATAGCTTGGGGCTAAAAGACCAGGCTGTATTCCCTGAGCTAAGTTTCGAAGAAACCACGACTTTGCACGGAATGCAGATTAATTTTTCGTTTAATAATGTTAAAAATGCCAACCAATCTAGAGCATTACTTGCAAAGTTTGGTATGCCATTCGAGAAAGAAAGGAAGGCGTAAAACTATGGCCAAGAAATCCATTTTAGCTAGAGATAAAAAACGCCATGAGATGCATGCCAAATACGCTGTTAAGCGCAAAGAGCTTAAAAAACTCGGTGATGCAGAAGGTTTGGCAAAATTACCGCGTAATTCTAGCCCCACACGTTTAAAAAACAGATGTAATGAGACAGGCCGGCCAAGAGCATACATGCGTACCTTTGGGCTTAGCCGTATCAGTTTCAGAGAACATGCAAGCAAGGGTGAAATCCCTGGTGTAACTAAATCAAGTTGGTAAAGGAGGAGTAAGAATTATGGTATCAACAGACCCAATCGCAGACATGCTTACTCGCATCCGTAATGCAGCAGCAGTCAGCAAAAACACAGTTATTATGCCCCATAGCAACATTAAGCAAACAGTTGCCGAGTTGTTAGCAAAGTATAGATTTGTTAATAGTGTTGAAGTAACTGGCGAAGGTGGTTTTAGAACGCTCAAAATTGTTATAAATGACGAAAATTCTAATAGTCGTATTACTGAAATCGAGCGCTTAAGTAAACCGGGGCGCAGAATGTATTCACCAGCCAGCAAAATTCCTGCCGTAAAAAGAGGCAGAGGTATCGTGGTGGTATCTACAAGTAAGGGTATCATGTCGGGCGACGAAGCCAAAAAAGCCGGTTTAGGTGGCGAATTAATCTGTAAAGTCTATTAATAAAGTTAAGGATATTTAATGAGTCGTATAGGAAAACTACCAATCACAGTACCGAGTGGTGTGACAATCACTGTCGACAAAGACCAAATCAAGGTCGAAGGACCAAAGGGTGTTTTGTCGCAGTTTATGATGCCAGGCATCGCTTTATTGCAACAAGATAGCCAAATAATAGTCAGTCGTAAAGATGAAACTAAAGAGCAAAAATCTAAGCATGGGTTAATGCGCTCTTTGGTCAACAATATGATAATAGGTGTAACTGCTGTCTCTTATACACATCTCCGAGCCCACGAGACTAAGGCGAATCTCGTATGCCGTCTTCTGCTTGAAAAAAAAAAAAAAA
>CAZIHK010000084.1:0-3911 GCA_964539035.1 uncultured Candidatus Saccharibacteria bacterium
AAAAAGATTCCACAAACAGTTACGGCAGTGCGTTTATTTCCATCGCTGAAAGGATGATCCCCGATGATATTTCTCAAATATACTGCAGCTTTTTCATATAACGATGGGTACTGCTCTTTTCCAAATATAATTTGTTTCGGCGCCTGTACAACTGACTGGAGCCTATTTTCGTCCATTACCCCATGACTTCCACCAAAGTCTTCGATAACCTGGAAGTGAAGACGCAAAATCTCCTCCAAGCTTAAATACTTAGTCTTACTAGTCTTCATTGCTTGGCAAGATTTTTGAGAGTCTGGCCGTATTTACTAACGAACGCATCGTACTGACGCAATAATTCTTGGTGCTTGTCTCCTCCATCTACAAGCTCAATTTTAAGCTTGAGCGTATCACCTCGTTTAGCGCCCATCCTGGCAAGATCTTTTTTTGTCAAAGTTACGCCTTCACTAGAACCAATTTGTATAATTTTCTGTACAGTTTCAATCATATAGTCATTATAAGTTTATTATAATTTATTGTCAAGCTTCTTTAGCTTATTGAGCATCAGCAATAGACTAGGCAATAAGGTGTTCCACCTACGAGTAACGTAACCAGCCAGATGCTGCTGAACAGAGGTAGACCCACATGCTTCAACACATTTATCAATCTTTGTATAATTTCGTCACCCCTGTCAATAAGTTCGAATCCCTATTGCCCCGATAGATATCGCTACAGCTTATTGTAAACCCGCTTTCGCTGCTTGAATTGCCTATCGAGAAAGGGAATGTGTTCGTCATGATAATCAATGAGTACCTTTGGGCTAGAGCTATGCATTAGCCTACCAACATATTGAGTGATCTTACCCTCAAAAGCGAACGGAAAGGTGAAAACTAAAGCTTCAATATTTGGGAGGTTCATACCTTCGCCGAAAATCTGTCCTGTTGCCAGCAAGACCTGATAGTGTCCGTCTTGAATTTGCTTGAGTTTTGAAGTGCGACTAGCGGCTGAATCATCTCCGGTAAAGATCGTTGTCTCACATTGGCCCTTAAGATACAGTTCAAGGATCTTAAGATGCTCCTTGCGCTCGCTAAGCACTAATACTTTCCGTTTCAGCGCTACTTGCTCAAGGATATCCTTGATGACCAGTTCATTTCTGGCTGTATCGTAACTAATAACCTTAGCGATCAGGTCGAAATGATCAGTTTTCCAGTTAAACGGTATGTTGAGGCTTGTTGTACGTACGACTATATCAAACTTTTTGTGAGTGGACGGTTTATCGATATCAACAAAATCGGCCATATTGGCGATAATGTCGCCGATGTATATGTAGATTAGTTGCTCATCGTTGTGTTGTCGCTTTGGTGTAGCGGTCAAGCCGTACAAACACTCTGGATTGAGGTGAGCAATGACATTACGAAAGGTCTTGGCGGGAATATGATGGCATTCATCCACGATAATCGTGCCAAATTTATCCTGCAATTCATTCAAATCCTTAGCTCTCGCGAAGCTTTGCAACAGGCCAACAGTAATCTCCTTGCCAGTAGACTTCTTTGCACTTGAGAACTGACCGATATGGGCTTTGGGTACATTGAGGTACGTTTGGATGCGTTCTACCCACTGGTCAAGTAATTGCTTCCGGTGGACCAGTACGAGCGTCGGCTTTTGATGTCGGGCAATGAGCTCCATGCCAATCATGGTTTTACCACTTCCTGGTGGCGCAACGATTACACCTTGTTTCTCGGCCATAGCAACCACCACAATCTGTTCCTGTTGATATGTAAGTTTTATATTACTTTTGAATTTGGAGCTAGATAGTTTTGGGGTCATAAAATCGACTTCGTATTTAATGCCGTTCTCGTAAAGGAATTTAAGCAATCTTGAAAGAAAGCCGCGAGGCAACGAGATAGTTTTATCGGATTCGTCGATCAGACGGAAATATTTTTGCACCTGATAGAGCGACATGCCGAGTCGCTTTTTAGTCAAATATTCAGTATTTAAGAAATTGAGCTCTTCCTTCAAGTAGCTGATCAGAGCTCCATCCAGCTGTGATTTGTTCAAGGTGATATTCTGACAAACGGAGATTTTTAGCATCTTGTTTTTTACGGTGGTTGTAGCTTTATCAACCGTGTTACCTATTGCTTTGTCGTAGGCCGTGTCAAGCTCTTTGGTCAAGTGGCGTCTGATGTTTTTCAGAATTTCAAATTGATCCTCATAGGGTGTACCGTTGTTTGGATTGAGAAGCACAGTATTGTCAGCACGCACTGACCCGCCTTGAAATGGCAAAGCAATGAGATTACCGAACCCGTCTTTAGCTATTGCATCCTGGTTGGGGAAAAGCCGGTCAAAGCTGGCTTCTTTATCAAAATCCGAAAGTTTCAAGATTTTGCGTATAGCTTCCAGACCAATGACTCGACTCTTGTGGCACGGGTAGGCGTCCTGAAAAAATACCCAAACGTGGCCACCATCACCCGAACGTGACCGCTCAATATATGCAGAAAGCCCAATTTTTGCCATTTCCCTTTGATAGCTCCGGCAATCATCTAGCCAATTGGTGCCATCGAAATCGGCAACCAGGAAATATGATGTGTTATCTTCTAGGATGGGATAGATTCCGACAGTAATTTTGCCAGTAAGGTGTTTTAAGATAATCTCATCAGTCAGTGGCGTAAGCTTCTTGTTCTTGAAATCTTTAATAGTCCCGCCACTAGACTTATGGGCGTTAAATTCATCCCAGTTAAATGTATAGTCTGGAAAATAACTGCCAGTTTTGTCCCATCTCTTAGCAAATACATCATTTCGACCTCGGAACAATGATCGGTAGAGCTTTATTTTGCCATCTGCCTGCTGCATGACGAAACCTACAGCTTTCTATACCTTGTGGTGCTGCCCCTGCCAATCCGTTCGATCCTATTCATCTCCATCAGTCTAGTCAAGGCCTGCGAGACTGTAGGTCGTGCAACCCCAGTGTGCTCAGAAATCTGACCCGGTGTAGCTTCCTGTACTTCTCCAAGATAACTCCAGACTTTGAGTTGCTGTGGAGACAACAATGTTTCAATATCTTCGGCTGTGAGCAACTTAATAGCGTGTTTGGCTTGTTCTAGTAAGACGCCTAGGAAATACTCAACCCAAGGTGCAATTGACTCAGATTCAGTGTTAAACGTCGTCTGGCTTCTGCGCAGAGCCACATAATAGTCGCCTTTGCTGCCTTCGATGAGCTTCTCATGGGACACATATGGTGCATACACATAACCCGCTCTTAGCAGGAGTAGGTTCGTGAGCACCCTAGATAACCGGCCGTTACCATCCAAAAAAGGGTGGATCTTCAGAAAGCCGACTATAAATGCCGCGATAACTATGAGTGGGTGGTTTTCTTTAGCCTGCAACGCATCTTGCGTCCAGGCGATAAGCTCTTGCATAGCCTTTGGCGCCAGGTAAGCTGGAGTGGTCTCAAACAGCACGCTTAGTACTTTGCCGTTTCGATCTCTCATTTCGACATTATTCTCAAGATTTTTATAGCGTCCTTTATGACGCTCATCTTTCTCAGAGTACTTCATCAGCAGGTTATGGAGATGGAGTATACTGCTTTCAGATAAGGGTATTTCATCGTAACTATCAAACACGGTTTGTAGAACTTCATAATAACCCCGTACTTCTTGGGCATCACGGTCTGCCATTTTCTGAATTGATAATCCACGCATCAAATTTTCAATTTCTCCATCGGACAATTTGGAGCCTTCTATGCGAGTGGATGCACCGGTGGAGGTAGCCAATACTGAACGCTTTAATCTATTTAGGATTTGCGGGCTAAGATTTAATCCGCCGACCCATCGCCCTTTTAACTCATCGATCTGTGAGATGAGTAGGTAATTTGACTGTGGGAGTAGTACTATTCGTTTGCTGAGGTTATCCATAATCTAATATAGAGTATATATGAG
>CAZIHK010000085.1:0-3591 GCA_964539035.1 uncultured Candidatus Saccharibacteria bacterium
TGGTTATCAAGCCTGCCAAAGAGCCTTTAATTGATACAGCCGCTATGAGTGAAGCTATGTTGGCAAAAGATTGGAATAAACTCCAAGAGGATACGGCATGGGCACATTTGCAGTAGGTGAAGTTGTACTGGTGCACTTTCCCTTTTCGGATTTAAGCTCTTCAAAGCTCAGGCCGGCATTAATTATTAGCCAAGCCGAATTTGGCAATTATATTTTATGCCAGATAACTAGCTCGTCGTTTAGTAGTAAAAATTGTATCCAAATATCCGACAAAGACATTAGTGGCATGGGCTTGAGGCGACAAAAAAGCTACATAAGGCCAGATAAAATTTTTACTTGCGACCCTAATTTAATCAATAATAGCTTGGGAAGTTTGAATAAAAATAAACGCGGAGTCACACACAATAGCTTGATTGAGATTTTGCAAGAGTTGATAGGATAATTGGATCAGGGCCAAAACACAAAGCGCCGGACGTTATAAGCTAACCTATTTGCAAAATAAACCAATAATACATTTGTACACTTTTTGTAAATTAACAGATGACACTTGCCAAATAGCCATATTTTTTATCAAAATAATCTACTTGCAATAATGTACTATATAGTGTATAGTTTGCGTCATTGAGTACTAAGGGAGCACTACAAGCACTTTTTGACAGTAATTTAGTAGGGTAAGCAAAGAAACATATATACAAAATTGGACGCTTTAATATATGTGGAGCTAATAGCGTAACCGGGCCCAAAATAATAGGAATCATTTAATCCTAGGCCCAGTTGTTGAGCCTAGGATTTTTTTATCGGCTCCATTTGTCACTTGCCCGACCAATAAGGTCAAAATTTGTTTCTTATAGTGTTTAAGCTGCGGATATGATAAATATATTTACTAAGTATAGATTTTGGTGCATTTATATAGTTGTTACATTTATGGCAACTAGCATATTAATATATAGCAGCAGTTTTGCTAACAAAACGACAACTACCGAAAATAAATCGGTTAGCAGCTCACAGGTGATGCCAACAAAAATGCCAATTATTTATAGTGTTTTAAACGAACTGAACGAAAACTACCAGTTATATGCCCAGTACCCTAAAACCGAAACTTCACAAATAGATTTAGCAATGAAGCAAGAAGTAGACAAATTGGTTAATGATTTTAAAGCCAAAGTCGCGCTAAAAACTGCCGGACAGAGTATTTACAAGCTAAGACTAACCGCCAAGGTTAACTATAGCGACGATTACGCCATTAACTTTGAATATATAGGCGAAGAAACTGTTGCAGACATCACCAGCACATACCAGCGAAACTATCTATATAATAAAAAAACTGGGGCCGCTTACAGTATTAAAGATTTAATAAGCGAGGCCGAATACCCTATTTTTAGGAAGCAAACGCTCGAACTAAGTAGCGCAATCTTAGCCAAATATTTTGACCAAAACTTATTTGACACAGCCTTATCGGCTAATTTTGTTGATAACAATACTGCTTTTGAGATATTAGATAACAAAACTATAAATTTGGTTTTTGACTCCGGACAGATTGCTAATAAGGATCTCGGCATTGTTAGGATAGCCGTTACCTCCACCGAAAGAGTGCCCTTTAATAAAAATTTGGTCGATACTATTTTTTTGGGCTTCCTAAGTAAAAATGCTAGTAGCACAAAGCCAACAGCAACCCCGGCTAATGATGGCGTTGCTGCTACTGTTAGCAATAATGTTGTGGCCACTCCCACAGTAAGCGATGCCTCACCGCAACCGCTTATAATTGATAAAAAGACAAACTGTAATGTGCAGAAATGTATTGCATTAACCTTTGATGACGGCCCAAGCGAAGATACTAAGGCGATACTTGATCTGCTCAAACAGTATAACGCCAGGGCAACTTTTTTTATGGTTGGTGCACAAGTTGTTAGCCACTCAGACATGGTCAAGAGAGTCTACGAAGAAGGCCATGAGATAGGTAACCACACCTGGAGCCATGCCAATATGACCGAACTTACTGATACAGAACTAATAGAACAAATCAGCAATACCAATAAAGCCATTAGCGATGTGATTGGCAAGAAACCAGTTTTAGTTAGGCCACCTTACGGTAAATTTAAAAACGCTAATCAGATGCAAATTGTAAATTCACCGTTTATTTTGTGGTATGGCGGTTGTATAGATTGGTCTAGCCAAAACCCCGATGCAATCCATAACCAAACCATGATAACCGCCAAACCAGGCGCAATCATCTTGGCCCATGACACCTATAGCACCACCGTTGAAGCTTACAAGAGGATTATCCCAGACCTCCAAAAACAAGGCTATCAGCTAGTTACGGTAAGCGAATTGTTAGATTTTAGCCCCGGCAACACACCGATTAGATCATACAGGCAACAATATTAGAACACCTAGAATGCCCTTGTATTATTACGAATTTTAGTGTATAAATAACTATTGACGAATGGAGCAAAAGCTTCAAGTTCTTTTTAGCAAATAGTAGAGTAAGCAAAGAAGCATATATTAAATTGGACGCTTTAATAATATATGTGGAGCCAATAGCGTAACCGGGCCTACAACCATATATTCGACGTTTTGATCCTAGGCCAAACAATTGCTCCTAGGATTTTTTTATTGCCTTCTAGTTGCTATAAATTTCATACGTTAAAGGAGGCTAGGCCATGCTAAATAATCTTAAAAAGTACAGGTTCTTTTATGTATTTTTAATGGTTGCGGTTATCGCTATTGGAGCTTTAGCCTATTTTAATTTATTTGTGGCTACGGCAGAAACGTCAGACAAAGATCATATTAGCAATAAAAAAGTAACTACCACGGACAAAAGCATAACCTTTGATACGGTTTCGGAGTGGAATAACGAATACCAGCTTTACGTGATGTACCCAAAGACCGAAAATGCAAAAATCAATGACGAAATGAAGCAAGAGTTAGATAGGCTTGTTGGTGAATTTAAAAAGCAAGTTGCCAATAAAGACGTTAAGCATGACGAATATGAATTAAATTTGGCAGCCAGCGTAAATTATAGCGACCAAAACGCCATTAATTTTAAATATACTGGCGAAGAAGATTTGGCCGGTACACACATAACTTTTGAGCGAAATTATTTATTCGACAGAAAAACCAGCGACATAGTCACAATCGAAGATATTATCAAAAAGGAAGGCTTTGCCAAGCTTAGTAAAGAAGCTATAGAACATACTAGGGGCGTACTTGGCGATAAATTTAATTCAGCGGCAATAAGTGCGGCGCTATCCTCAGGTAGCCCAAATATAAAATATTTTGAGATTGAAGACGAAGATACGATATATCTTGTTTTTGAACCAGGCGCAATTGCAGATAAAAGCTTGGGTGTTATTAGGGTGCCAATTGAGCTATCTGTTATAAACCAATATCTAAATAAAGATGTTATAAATAGAATATTTACATCTTATGCAGTAGCCGCCAAAGAACACGAAAAGCTTACGGCAGCCGATGTTAACGATACAAAAGTAGAGGCCATGTACACCAACAAAAAAGTAGACTGCAAAGTACAAAAATGCATTGCGCTAACTTTTGATGACGGGCCAAGTAAATATACCAATACCCTGCTAGATG
>CAZIHK010000086.1:0-2511 GCA_964539035.1 uncultured Candidatus Saccharibacteria bacterium
CAATATGCCAATCTGTTAAAGGAATATTTTAATGAGAGCGTAGAAGGTTTATCTCCAGAAGATGTTAAGGGAAAAATAAATGAAAAAACCAACGTGGTAATTAAAAAAATATTTGAAGACATTAAGGCTAAAAATATAGAAGAATTTGGAACTGACAACGGTTTTAATATATATGATGAATATGAAGGTGAATTATCATTAGATAGATTCCCAGATAGACCCGATGAGTATAAGAAAATACTTGATGAAGCTATTGATCGCAAAATTAGTATTTAGGTACCAATAAAAAGCGTCGTTAAAGACGCTTTTTATGACCAGATTCATCATATTTGTTGCGTATTATATGTCCCTCTGTTACAATACTTTAAATATGGTACAAGTAACCCGAAAAGATGAACGAGAAGCAAACGAGAATATTATTCGTCGTTTTAACCGCAAGGTATTACAAAGCGGAGTATTAGCTGAGGCCAAAACTGCTATGCGATTTGCTAAACCAATTTCTAAACCCGAGCGTCGTAAAAAGGCGATTATTCGCAAGGCGCGCAAGGCTGAAAAATTGGATAAAACCCGTCTAGGACTATAAAAGTGGTGTTAAAAGACAAAATTAATGATGATTTAAAAACTGCACTTCTGGGCGGTAATCGTTTTGATGCCGAAGTTTTGCGTGGACTAAAGGCTGTTATTTTGAACGAAGAGGTCGCCCAAGGCAAACGTGATGAGGGACTAGACGATGCCACTATTGAAACTTTAATTGCCCGTGAGGTTAAAAAACGCAATGAAAGTGCAGGAATCTATGACGAGGCTAGGCGACCAGAACTTGCCGCTAATGAACGTGCCGAGGCCAAGGTAATTAGTCTGTATTTGCCAAAACAACTGACAGAATCAGAAATCAAACAGGTTGTTATTGGTGTCATTGCTGAATTAGGCGTATCAAACCCCAGTGCTATGGGCCAGGTTATCGGTACTGTCAAAAAACAACTGGGTAATACGGCTGATGGCGCAGTGGTGGCAAAAATTGTTAAAGATGAATTAGTATAATACAGATAAAGGAGTAATTTATGATAATATTTTTCGGTCCAGCTGGTGCTGGTAAAAGTGTGCAAGGACAAATATTGGCCGCTAGACAAGGTTGGCGTTGGCTTTCAATGGGGCAATTATTACGAGATACGGGTGATATGGAATTATATAAAACGATGCAAGATGGTGGTTTGGTCCCAAGTGAAAAAACTAATCAAATTATTAGTGATGCACTGGGTCGAGTGTCGGATATCGGCAAAGTAATTATTGATGGTTATCCACGTAAACTAGATCAGGCCGAATGGTTAGTTGATAATCAACCTCTACACAGTGATTCAATTGGTTTGGTTGTTGTTCTAGAGGTTCCAAGGTCTGAATTGATGCGGCGATTAGATTTGCGAGGTCGGGTTGATGATACGCCAGCAGCTATAAATGAACGTTTGATTAGTTATAAAGCCGAAATATATCCAATTTTGAGTTATTTTACAGAAAAATCTATAAATATTGTGCATATTGACGGAACTGGTACTGTTGGCCAGGTTCACGATAGAATAATAGAAGAATTAGTGGCATGCAAGCTGGTCTAGGTTCAACACAACCTAGAAAAACTTCTGCTCAGATTGATGCGATGCGCAAAGGTGGCAAAATTTTAGCATCTATTTTAGATGGATTAAAAAAACATGTTGTTGTTGGTATGAGTGAAATAGAGGCCGACGCATGGGTTGAAAAAGAAATAATAAAACATGGTGCTGTCGCAACATACAAAACATCCGAAGTTAATTTTCCTAAAGTTATTTGTATTTCGACTAATGACGAAATCGTTCACAGCGTTCCAACGTCATATGTATTTGAAAAAGGGGATGTCGTTAGTTTTGATTTGGTGATTACATTCAAGGGGATGAAAACAGATAGTGCCTTTACTATGGTAGTTGGGCAAGAGCCAAAGGGAGCAAAAAAGCATCTGTTAAATGTAACCGAGCGTAGTTTATATGCTGGGATTGATGCTATCAAAGGGCCAGTTCGAACTGGCGATATTGGCGCAGCCATCGAATCAGTGCTGGACGCAGGTAAATTAGGTATTATTCGAGAACTTGTCGGGCATGGAATTGGGCAAAAGATGCAACAATCACCCGAGGTTCCAAATTATGGACAAAAAGGTACCGGAGCCTTACTTGTACCTGGTGATACGATTGCAATTGAACCAATGGCGACACTTGGTGGTGAGGCCATTAAAACCGACAGCAACAGTTGGACTATCAGTACTCGTGACGGCAGTTTGGCAGCCCATTTTGAACACACGGTCTTGATAACAGATGATGGTGCCGAAATTTTAACAAGACTATAGATGTAACCTAAAATCTCCTCGGGTTCTGTCCTTCGATTTCGTTATAATCGTGAGCCGTTCGACAGGCGTCACGGTCTGCGACTTAGTCGAATCGGCTCAGGGTCTTCGACATCTACTACCTACTAAATACTACCTACAACCTACTATTT
>CAZIHK010000087.1:0-8452 GCA_964539035.1 uncultured Candidatus Saccharibacteria bacterium
TCTTTTAGTTTGGATGGCTGACCATATGCAGAAAATGCTATAAAACCAAACAGCATTAATAATAAAATAAACCCGATATTCTTTGCATTGCGCTTTTTTGGTTCTGGCGCTTTTGATTTTGGTCGAAAAGATTTCTTGTCCATAGCCATCTATTATACAGAGTACTTTTTAAGATTGCTAGCGCTCTAGTGTAATGAGTGCTAATATCTTGGACTTTATCTCTACGGCGTGAGTTTTGTTTACAACTATTTTGTGGCCTTTTGGCAATGTTTTCATAGATACGACCAGCTTTTCTAGCTGTCGGCGATTGAAGCCACGAATTTGTTGGCGACGCAACCAATGTGCTACCAGCTCAGTAGAAACATTATGAGGCAACGATATGAACCATTGTCTGTCCAGAGTAGTTTGCGAATCCTGCATATGTAGTGCCAAATCCAACAACTCATCGATTTCTTTGTTTGTCTGGTGAGCACTAGCTATGATTTTGTGTATTTTTTCTTTGTTTGTGGCGGAAAATTTGGGAACAATATCGTGACGAACTTTGTTTCTGGCATACACAGTATCTTTATTGGTGCTGTCTTCGTTCCAAACTATGCCGTTAGCGTTGGCATATGCCAAGATGTCGTCTTTTGACACCAGTAGTAGCGGTCTGACTATATCGTTGTTGGATGCTAGCGACGACAATCCACGACGACCTGTACCCCGCAGGATTTGCAATATTGCGGTTTCCATCGCATCGTCTAGATGATGGGCAGTTACAATGGCTCTGGCTCCGCTAGCAACTTTGACAGATTCCAGAAATTTGTAACGCGCTATTCGGGCTTTGTCTTCGCTAGCTCCAGCTCCTAGAGAACCGTTGTCATAAACAAAAGACAGCCCGTGTTGGCTGGCCACCTGCGCCACTAGTTGTCTGTCGATTGCAGATTCTGGACGGATTCCGTGATCATAATGCGCTACTATCAGGTTGACCCCTTTTTTTTGACGCAAAATGTCTAGCAACACCATAGAATCCACGCCACCCGAAACGGCGATTATGTATGTTCCTGGTTGTAAATCTATTTTCACCTTATAATCTTACCAGTAATGAAAAAACTTTACTTTATTAGACACGGTCTGTCAGAAATGAATATGTTGGGCCTGCGAGCTGGAACATCCGAAACACCCCTGACTGCAGAGGGCAAGCTCCAAGCCAAAAAAGCGGGCCAAAAAGCCAAAACTCTAAAAATTGACCTCATAGTCTCGTCATCCCAAGGCAGAGCCGTAGAAACAGCCCAGATAATCGCCGAACAGATCAACTATCCTCTGGTCAAAATTCAAACCAACGACATTCTAATAGAGAGACATTTTGGAGAGGCAGAAGGCCAAAAATACGACCCATACATGGACATAGACAATGTAGAAGGCGTAGAAACGGTAGCAGATATTATCGATCGAGCCAGAAAGACTCTAGACTGGCTGAACACTATGCCGGCCCAAAATGTTTTGGTCGTCAGCCACGGATCTTTTGGCAGAGCAATGCGTAGCCTGCTCCAGCCAGAATATCAATTCAACAACACTGAACAAATACAAAACGCCCAAATTATTCGCTGGCTCTAAATTATTCGCCGCCTTGCTGTAGGTAACTGCGGACAAACTCCTCGGCGTTTTCTTCTAATACTAAATCTATTTCATCCAACAAAGAGTCGATATCGTTTTTGAGTTCTTCGGCAGATTTCTGAGCTTCGGGGCTGGCGCCTGCCACAGCCTGTTCGCCAACTTTCTGGGCGCTAACTTCACGTGTTCGTTCGTTTGAATTTTTTTCTACTTGCAGTTGTCTTTGCTTTTCACCTGACATTTTTTGGTTCTCCTTCTTTGATATTGCCCTATCATACACTATGGAGCCCAAAGGCAAAACTTTTTAAGCTTTTTGTCACTTTACGTATAGCTGACTTCTACGGTTTTTAAAATAAAAAAACCCAACTAAAAAAGTCGGGTGTTTTTTGGTAGCGGCGACTGGAATTGAACCAGTGACCTCAGGCTTATGAGTCCTGCGCTCTAACCATCTGAGCTACGCCGCCACGTCTGCACTCATTTATTCATTCGCCAGACTTTATACAAAATAGGTTTGTTCTAATTTTTTTGCTAGCGAATCATTGTGCTTCTTCTAATATTTGCAAGTATATAAATCTTTGTTTACAAATATTCTATCAAAGTAGCAAAATTAGTTGCTACGCATGAGTAATATAACAGATTTATCTCTGTTATTCTATACGAAAAACAAAAAGCTCGCCTTTTTGGGCGAGTCTTTTTATATAGGGCGATTGCCGTCCTACACCGGTTTAGGCCAAAAGAGCATCGATGCCCAAGATAGCTTTATCGCTTGTAGGAGTTAGCTCGTAGCCAATACCAAAATCACTCATTGGTTTTACTCCTTTTTGTTTGTTTTGATTTTTGCTTTTTTACAGCAATGGTGTCATTGTATACATATTTTTTTGATTTGTCAATAAGCTAATGCCTATTTTTTGTTGTGTAAAATACTTGCTACCACAATTGGCCTACTATTGACGGCTATCAGGTCTGCTTTATTTAGATTATCGTCACGTGCAATAGAGCCTACTATCATACTAAGCGTCGCTACGCCCACAACTTGACTACTATTTTTACCATCACTTAACCAAAGTATTTTTGATCCGTGCTGTTGTAGCGTGCTAACTACTTTTAATATATCTATGTAATTTGCGTTAGATATAAATTGTGTATCAACCATTACACTCAATATCTGTTTGGGCACATGGTTGGCAATTTCTTTACCACAGTATATTTGGGCAGACGGTAACTCTTTTTTTAAGTTTAAAGCAATGTCTTCGCTAACCATAAAAACACAGTTTATACCAAGACCTAACTGTACTTTACGAATAACTTCTAACATATCTTCACTTCGCAAAAAATAATCTATATATACAAAGTCAATATCATTAAGTAATTTTGGAGCGTTTTTATTGTTTATTGCGATACCTAGACGCTTTAACCTGTTAGCCGTCAGGTTGAGTGGATTCTTTTTAGTTTTACTATCTGCTTTTTGATAGCTTTTTTGCATTTTATCGGCATGGTTGACCACTATACCCCAGCCAGATCCTCGAGTAACATAAGTACCTGCAAACGCCATGCAGTTCTGCTTTTCTATCGGCACCTGGCTATTATCTATTGCAAAGGTGCTCTTAGTGGCTGGCAAAGCCTCACCAGTAATTAGCGACTGATCTATACCAAGCTGATGGACATGTAACAATCTTAAGTCAGCTGGCACCCTTGACCCAGTATCTAATAAAACAATATCACCAGGAACAATATATTTTATGGCTATACATTCTATACGCCCATCCCTTTTAACCCAAGCTTTATAAATTTCTTGCATTTCATGAGATAGCGAGGGATCGTTATTTAGACCAAATTTATCTAATCTGGCAATTACGCTTTGCCCACTTAAACCCTTACTCATATCAACATCAAAAAAGTTTGCTAGCTCTTTGTCTGTCATCGCATACCAAGCTTTCATGAAAATTGATATTCCTTGCTTAGTTACTTATAGATATATCTTATTGCGGTTATACTTATTTCAATGATATAGTTTTTGAAGGAAGAGGGCAAAATAATAAAACTATGGGCACCGAGTTTACAGCATCAGCAACTTCATCTGTGATTGTTTTGTGTACCAGAGCTATTATTGGTGCAATCGTTGCAGTATTTTTAATATTAATGCTTAATTCTCTGTTAAAACGCAGCAATGACTTTAAAAGAATATTATTTATAACTTTGGTGACTGTTATTTTATTAACCAGTACTATTTTATTTATGACTGCACTCAATAGCATACAAGGTGTTTCTATTGGCAACATATATTTTGGGGTGGCAATATAATGAGCTTAGTAAACATCGTTTTGCTAATAATTGTATCTGGGATAGTAATATCACTTAACCCCTTATCAATTTCGGTGTTTTTGTCATTAATGGCTGGGGCGTTAGGCAAAGGTCATAGCCATAAACGCTTTTTGTTAGTTACATTTTTGTTTTTGAGCACGTTTGCAGCGATACTTGCTATCTTAGGTTTTACCATTATAAGAGTCTTTAACCTTATGTCGACCGACCTGCTCGCCAGCGTTTCGATTGCTATTGCAGTTGCCACTATTTTATTTGGGTTAATATCTATAAAAGACTACTTTTGGTACGATAGACGGATTAAAATCCCTGCCGAAATCCAAGATTTGCTGCACAGTAAAACCATGAAACAGAATAACCCATACAGCTCAATTAATTTGGGCGCAGTTACAGCTTTTGCCTCATTAGCAAATACTGGCATCTTACTACTGACTTTAAGCACAATCTTAGCCCTGAGCGGCCAAGGCGGTGATTTTTTGATGATTTTACCTGCTCTTTGTTTTGTCGTACCACTTGTAGTTATCTTGACTCTAGTGAGTAACGGCACTAAAATTAGCGCACTAATTAAGTGGAAGGAAGATAGCAAGCCGACAATGCGCCTAGAAACCGGCTTAATGCACATAATTTTAGCCTGGATATTGTTATTAATGTTAAACGGATCAATTGGTTCAATTTTATGAAACACGTAGTCAAAAGAGCTGGCCATACAGAACCTTACGACAGCAACAAACTCTATACAAGTATTTACGCCACTTGCCTTGCAGTCAGGGAGCCAACTAGCGCCTCTAGAGTCACTGCTAAAAAAATAGTTAAAGATGTCAATAAGTGGCTAGAATCTAAGCAAGAAGTAACCGTACATGATATCCGTGCCTTTGCTGGTAAAAAATTATTAGAGACAAATCACCATGCCGGGTATTTGTATTTACACCATAAGATAATGTGGTAAGGATAAAAGTATGCAAAGTTTTAAAAAACCAACTCGTTACGATTTTGACCTTATAGTAATTGGAAGTGGTGCTGGTGGCGGTGTTGCTGCGCACATAGCTGCAAACGAAGGTAAAAAAGTTGCGTTAGTAGAGTCTAGCTCTTTAGGCGGTGATTCGCCACACTTTGGTTGCATACCTACAAAAGCACTACTTAAAGCTGCGAAAACCCTATACACAGTGCAAAATGCCCCACAATTTGGTATCAAAGCAAATAGCGTTAGTTATAATTTTAGATCTGTTCAGGCTTTTAAGGATAAAGCTATTAATAGTACAGGCGTTAACAACGAATCTAGCGTTTTTAGGCATCAAGGGATACATATTGTTAAAGGCCAAGCTCATTTTATTAACCCATGGACAATTAGCTTGGGTTTAAAGCACATTAGAGCTCGCAAATTTTTGATTGCCACCGGTAGCTCGCCAATAATCCCAAATATACCAGGCTTGCCAGAAAGTGGCTTTATAACCTACAAACAAGCGAGCCACTTATTAAAACCACCAAAAAGCTTATTTATTATTGGTGGTGGCCCAGTGGCTTACGAATACGCTCAAATATATGCTACATTTGGCACAAAAGTATACATCGCAGAAGTAAGGGGCCATTTGTTGCCATTTGAAGATCCAGAAGTTGGCGATAGTGCCGAAGCCGTTTTAGCTAAAAAAGGTGTGCATGTACGTACTAACGCTAAAGTTATCCATTGTTCTGGTACAAATAACCGCAAAGTAATCACTTTTGAACACAATGGCCAGCAGCATCGTGTTGCAACAGAGATGTTAATGGTAGCTACTGGCAAATATGCAAATTGCGACTTAGGTTTACAAAATACAGGCGTTAAATTAACTGATTTTGGTATTAAGGTAGATCGCTTTATGCGCACCAATGCCAAACATATATTTGCCGCAGGTGATGTAATAGGAGTAGATTTTAGTACGCACACAGCCATACAAGAGGGCCGATTAGCCGTACATAACATGTACCAACGTAAAAAAATAGCCATGGATTACCATGCTATACCAAGATGTTATTTTGGCGACCCAGAAATCGCTATTGTTGGTAAAACAGAGCACCAATTAAGGGTGTCTGGCGATTTGTACCAAACCGCGATTGCTCCAATTAGTATCTTAGGTAAAGCGATAACCAGCAATTACAGCTATGGTTTTGTTAAGATAATTGCCAATCATAACGGTGTAATATTAGGTGCCAGCATAGTTTCCCCACATGCTAGCGAAATGCTTAGCGAGCTGACTTTTGCTATACAGCATCACCATCATGCTTGTGCAATTGCTAACACCGTGCATCCCTTCCCGACCTGGAGCGAAGCCATCCGCATCGTCGCCAGCAAGATTAAATGCATCTAGCCCCTGTACAGCAGAACCAAATTATGCTTTACTTGTGCTTAGCAAGGTTTTGTCTCCTCTTTAGACCTCTTGGATCTTAAAGCGCAAAGGACAGACAGGGTCGTACTTGCGGTTATTTTAAGAAAAGAAGGTGAATTAAATTCAAATGGCATACAAGTTATTTATTGGCAGCTTATCATGGAATACTGATGATGCTGCCTTAGAAGCTGCTTTTGCAGAATACGGCAAAGTTGCTAGTGCAACAGTCGTAAAGGACCGCGATAGCGGCCGAAGCAAAGGTTTTGGATTCGTAGAATTCGAAGATGAAGCCGAAGGCAAAGCTGCCGAGGCTGGTATGAATGGCAAAGAGTTAGACGGCCGAGAAATAGTCGTCAACGAAGCACGCCCACGCGAAGATCGACCACGTCGTGATTACAACGGTGGTGGCGGTGGTAGTGGTAGTGGTGGCGGTGGCAATAGCTCATTCCGCAAAAAAAGCTGGTAGTTTTACTTAAAGCAATTTATAAGGCCCCTTTTTAGGGGTCTTTTTTAGTTCTTATTAAATTTTATTCTGTGTTTTGGGGTGTATTTACGATATTTAACACCAGATAAATCGAACATTCTTCGTGATGCAATCGCCTCTTTGGTATCATGGTATTTATCGTCCTCGTAAATAATCACTTTTATACCCTTTTGGATGATTACCTTAGCACATTCGTTACAGGGAAATAAGTTGCAGTATATCTTGGCATCTTCGGTGCTTTGGTTAGCATTCAGAACAGCATTTTCTTCGGCATGGACAACATATGGGTATTTAGTATCAGCAAAATCGCCCTCGCGATCCCACGGTAGATTATCGTCATCACAACCCCTGGGGAAACCATTATAGCCAAGGCTAATAATGATATTTTTATCGCTAACTATACATGCCCCCGTTTGGGTATTTGGGTCTTTGCTGCGCTGAGCAATTACCCGACACATCTGCATGAATGTTTCATCCCAGTCAAAATAACCTTTTCGCTTCATAAATATCAACTCCTATTCTGCTTTAATTCTACTACAGCTCTAGCCTATAAAAATAACCTATCAAAATTGATAGGTTAAACATTTAACGGACTCAGCTGTGACAAAATGGAACCAGATTCGTATCGAACTGATAGAAATGAATTGGATTGTATCTAAAATTCAAAACAGTCAGTTTTTATAGATAAGTGATTTGTTTAGAATCAAATTAACTTGGTCATCATTATACAATTATTTTCATTAGGAGTTTTATTTGAGTTTATATAGTCGTATCCAAGTTTTTTATAAAATTCGTGAGCATTAATGGACGCAGGAATAGTTATATTTATCCCATTAACACTTTTAATATATTCTTCACACTTTCTAATCAGCTTTGCTCCGATACTTTTACCGTGAAGTTCAGGTAAAATAAATACGATTAATATGACATAGTCGTTATCGTATCCGTATATATCTTTTGTAGCACACGATATCCCAATTGGCATTGCGTCGTTTAATGCAACAAAAACTTTTCTTATTTTAGAAAATTCATTTATTTTTTCTGCAGTAAAATCTAACGTATGCTTTTTCATTGCTTTTTAACGAATAATCTTTACTATTTATCTCTAACAAATTTCTAGAAATAATATTTGAAAGCGCTGAAGTTTATTCTTTTTTATAATCAACAATTTTATATTCCATGATATAAGTATAATAAAAACAGCGGCTGATTACCTCTGTTTTTTGAATAATTTTGGTGGGGGCGGCAGGATTTGAACCTGCGACCAATCGGTTATGCTCTCACTATTGCTTTCACAACATCTTTCGACTTTGTGAGCTGGACTATCTCTTCATCCTTTGATTGTACTTAAGGATGTCTGCCGTTTAGTCTCTACACCTGCTCGCTAAAAAACGAGATTGGCTCGGGATTACCATTCCAGGCTTCCCCGAATTTGACAGATTGTCACTTGAAAATTACTTTTCAAGCAGCCCTGCAAAATCGTTCGTGCCATGTCGTATGACACAGTTTAGAACGAACTTCTTGAGCCGACTGCTCTAACCCCTGAGCTACGCCCCCGACGTCGCTTATTATATCAATACAGGGGTGGTATTTACTAGTAAGTTATAATAAAAAGACAAAAGATGATAAGTAAAATTAAAAACAACCAACTTATAAAATTAATAGCCAGTAGCCATAGTATTGGCTTATATATACT
>CAZIHK010000088.1:0-8269 GCA_964539035.1 uncultured Candidatus Saccharibacteria bacterium
AAATAATATATTAACCAAAGGACGCTAAAGGGGGTAATCTTTAGCAAGCAAGGTAATGAAATTATCAGGATTTACTACCTGAAGCTTAGTGCCCGGATAAAGCTCACGAAATGACTTGGGAATCATAACAGTTTTCTTCGAAGAAAATTTAAACTCATAGGCCTTTATAGTGCCTGAACTTTCTTCTATAAGGTCTATTTCTTGCTTGCTACGGTTACGCCAATAAAATTGCCTTACATATTGTCGAGCTCGTTGCTGCGACTTTTGTCTTTCGTTTAGACAAAAATTCTCCCATAAAGCACCCTTATCCTCGCGAAGATGTAGTGGTTTAAAATTATCAGCTAGTCCATTTCTAACGCCCAAGTCATAAAAATATACCTTACGTAGCTTGCCTATAACTGAACGTTCATTCCGCCGATACTGGCGAAGTCTATAGATAATTCGTGCTTTTTCGAGCAAGTCCACATAGCGCATGGCTGTGTCTCGAGAAATTTGTAGTGTATTTGCCAGTTCGTTGTATGATACCTCGTTACCAAGCTGAAAGGCGATGAGTTGTAGCAAATTATACATAACCGTATCATCAAAAATAGTTTGGAGGGCAAATGCGTCACGGTATATATAGTTAGTAGCCAGTAGACGCAACCTTTCTGCAGCTTTATCAAATGACATACTCCATATACCTGGGTAGGAACCATATATTAGGGCCCTGCCCATAGCACTCTCTTTTTCTTGATTAGTAGCCGCAACTTCGTCGAGACTCAATGGATAAAGAGTATACTCCCACGAACGACCAGTAAGTGGCTCTTTGATTTTAGACGCAAGGTCAAGGCTTGAGCTACCAGTCAGCAATAACTTTATTGCTGGGTATGTATCGTGAATGAGCTTTGCTGTGAGACCAATGTTCTCTACTCGTTGTGCCTCGTCAATAACTACTAAATTTGCATTACCAAAGTAATCTTTAAGCTCACTTGAGCTTCTATTCTGTAGACGTAATCTCTCGGTCACCTCGTCGGCGTTTATATACAGTGGATTTTGGTAACCATCCATTATAATCTTTGCTAATGTAGTCTTACCTACCTGCCTAGCACCATAAATGATAACAACTAATCCTTCATCAAGACTCTTTTTTATTTGATCTTCAAGGTATCTTTTGTACATAAATCCATTATATACTTTGTATTATTGTTGGTCAAGCAACGATATTACATATATTATTAATGGTGTTTATATTTATTTAGGGCTCTAATACATTTAATTGCATATAAAAAGTCGTCATCGCCAGACATAATGATTGTTTGATTACAGTTTTGTTCGTAAATATCTTTAACCATGTCGACTCCTAAATGCATATCTACGCCATTTACTTAGTAATTTGGTTTATCCACTTTTTGAGACGATCAACTTTTGGGCCAGGATTAACATTTCTTGAGTGTAGCCATCGGCTTTTTTGCGTAGGCATCTACTACATCAGTCAGCAGATTAACTTGCTCTTTTGTCGCAATGTCAGCAAGCTGTTTGTTAACATCCTTACGAAATTCTTCTAGGTGTTTGAATAATTTGGTAAATTCGTCTTGGCTCATGCGGTTACATTAACATTTTAGATGTTAATTTTCTATAAATATTAGACAGTGGGCGGTGAAATATTAGTGTTATGATTTATGTACATGAGCCGAACTTATAAGATTACGATTGTAGAAGACGAAATAGCAATAAGGGATATGTATAAGCTCAAACTAGATGCTTTGGGCTATGATGTTTCTACTGCCAACGACGGCGCCAGTGCCTTGCATGTATTAGAGCACGTTAAGCCAGACCTTATTTTACTAGATATTAAATTGCCCCACTTGCCAGGCAACGAAGTGTTAAAACGGGTACGCGATACCGACTGGGGCCAAGACATAAAATGCATTGTCTTGACCAACATTAGCAAAGACGAAATACCTAAAGATTTCAGATTTTTAAAAGTAGAACGCTATATATTAAAAGTACAGTATACCCCTACCCAGATAATGGAAATTATCCAAGAAGTACTTGCTAAGTAAAAAATTGACCATAGGCATTGGACGATGGGACATAAAACTGTTTGGTACTGCTGATGACTTGATTTAAACTGTTATTTGTGTTATTATGCAATAATAATGCATCTTAAGCAAAAACAGTTTAACGCTGACACAACACATCTATTGGCTGATATTAGTAAACCTCCGTATATTCAAACTGTTATTGGCCAACGATTAACCGATACCGCCAGAATTGCCTCCCAAGAATTAACCTCTAGAGAAAAGTTATTTTCTCGGGCAATCTTGCTTGGTTCTATAGCATGCATGTCTGCCTATGAATGGGGGCCAGGGAATGAAATGTTAGCAGGCTATATAGGTGTCAGTGCTCAAGAAGCTTGGGCCGACCCAAATAGCGTAAGGGCATTACTAGCTAGTAGCCTTGCTGTAGGTGCCTTAACTGGTTATTTGACTGGTGCACAACAGGCAGTCTCTGGTACATTGATGGCCGGCGGCGTTAGAATCTTCCCCAATACGTTCAAAAAGTGGAATGAAACCAAAAAACACCAAACAAGTGAAATTAAAAAAGAACAAGGAGACATGGCAACTGCTTTAATACTTGGAACATCTGCGGCCATCATCGAGCAAAATGCCCGTGACCCAGAACGCACATTTAAAAAAGATGCCAAAATGGCACTTGGTATGGCTGCTGTAATTGGTACATTTAATACGGCATTAATCACTGCTGTGAGTGCTGGTGCACAAGTTATGGATAAAGTTGGTTGGTCGTCTGCCGCTGATATGACAGAAAATATTGCAAAGAATCCTTTGACCTACATTGGTGCGTTTGGTGCTATCAAAGGGGCACAATATATTAAAGAACAAAGAAAACTTAAAAAATTTAATCAAGAATTACCAATAGATTAATTACGCCCAAAAAAGTTCCTCAATAAATGCACCATCTACCCAAAAACCTAATTTTTAACAATTTATGTTATAACTGAATTATGAAGTTAAAGTTTGAATACACTGTAGACTCAGAAATTAACAGAGTTAAATCCACACTAGAAAAAAAAGGTTTTTTTAAAAAGATAGAATACCGATTGGGCTTCCCCAGAGGGTTTAACTTAGACAGTACGAATTTTACTAATTTAGAAAATCAGATAAAAAATGAGTTTGCACTGGATAAAATTGATGTTATTAAAAAAGATATAGCTGACAAGTGGGCAATAAACAATAAACTAATCAATGATTTTATTGACTCTACGCCATACGACAAACCCGAAACACTCGATATTTTCCTAACGCAATACGGAGTCGGTGGATCATATAATCCACCGAATAGAATAATAATCAATGTTTATTTTGCTACAGAAAACAAGTTCCAAACAGTAGTACACGAGCTTGTTCATCTTCTAATAGAAAAACCTGTAATCCAAAAATTTAAGATAGAGCACGAGCCAAAAGAAGCGCTGGTCGATTATATTTTGATAAATAATAAATATATTAAAAAAATATTGCCAGACTATAAAGCCCAACAAAGATTTATCGATAAGCTGCCAAATAAAGAACTATTAGATAAATTAACTTGGGTATAAGCTATTGGCTATCGATAAACAGATAAAAATGTTGTATCTTATAAAGTAGAATAAAGGATAAATATGCCACAAAAAATCGCAATTATAGAAGACGACGCAGCAATATCACAAATGTATCGCATGAAATTCGAAGCCGAAGGCTTTGAGGTAGAAACCGCCGAAAACGGTAAACTTGGTCTTGGTTTGGCCGAACAGATGAAACCAGATATTATTTTGCTTGATTTAATGATGCCAGAGATGAACGGTGACGAAATGCTAAAACGCCTTCGCGCCACCGACTGGGGTAAGAATATTAAAGTGATTATTTTAACCAATATGGGCGAACAAGAAGCCCCTGCCAACTTAAGACAATACCATGTTGAGGCATTTATCGTAAAAGCCGATATGACACCACGCCAAGTAGCTGAACTTGTCAAAGAGAGCCTCAAGTAGCCATTAAGCATTAAATTGTAAACAAGAAGTTGTAAGTTAGTGAAAAAGAAGCAAAAGCAAGTGGTTTATGCCTTTATAGACAGCCAAAATGTAAATTTGGCTATAAAGTCTTTGGGCTGGACTTTAGACTGGCGTAAATTTAGGGTTTATTTAGCCGAACACTATAAGGTCGAGCAAGCCTACATATTTATCGGTTTTATATTAAAAAATCAAGATTTATATTCTAGCCTGCAAAAAGCGGGATTCATTTTAGTTTTTAAGCCTATAATGACCCTCAAAGATGGCACCGTAAAAGGTAACGTAGATGCCGAGTTAGTTCTTCATTCGATGATTGAATACCCAAACTACACCAAAGCGATAATTATTACTGGTGATGGAGATTTTAGGTGTTTAGTAGATCACTTATACGAAAAAGATAAGTTGTTAAGATTACTCGCGCCAAATAAACAAAAATCTTCTAAACTTTTAAAGTTTGCAGCCCAAGAAAAAATCGCTTACATGAATGATCTTAAAAATAAGTTAAGATACGACCGTAAAAAATAAAAAGCACCCCTTTGGACGAAACCTACGGGGTACTTTTTCTCGTGATGTTACATTTATAGCATAACTGGGGTGATTATGTCAATAAATTTGCACTTACTCACTACATCGTGGACACTTTCAGGCTCGTGGAATAGTTTTTTTAGATAGTAGTTTGATGTCGTTAGTTTATAATCTATAGCAATGAAAGTCGCAATTTTAGGTTATGGCATAGATGGGGCTAGCGCTGCTGGCTATTGGCATAAAAAAGGCGACGATATTACCATTTGCGACCAAAAAGACGATTTGTTATTACCAGAATACGCAACCGCCAAACTTGGCCCAGATTATTTAAAAGATTTGGACCAATTTGATATTTTAGTACGTAGCCCAGGAGTGCACCCCAAAACCATCGTTGACGCCAACCAGCAAACACCGAATATTTTAAATAAAGTTACAACTTGCATTAACGAATTTTTCGAACATTGCCCCGCCCCAATTATTGGCGTTACCGGCACAAAAGGCAAAGGTACAACTTGCACTCTAATCCATAGAATACTAAGTGAAGCTGGCGAAAAATCTTTTTTAGGTGGTAACATCGGTACTGTACCATTAGATTTTATCCATGATATTACGCAAGACAGCTGGGTCGTTTTAGAACTTAGTAACTTCCAATTATTAGATTTTAAACACTCCCCAAAAATAGGTGTTTGTTTAATGCTTGTGCCAGAACATCAAGATTGGCATAGCAATATTAAAGAATACTTTAATGCCAAACAGAATTTGTTTACCCGCCAGACCGAAGAAGATTACACCGTTTATAACGCCAATAACGAGGTTAGCAAAAGGATCACTTCTTTTAGTAAAGGTACATTAATACCTTATGAAGTGTTAGAAGAAAGCCAGGACCCCGCAGAAACTAGCGGCGCATATGTATTGGGTGATTTTATATTTATGGGCGATACCAATGTTTGCGATACGGCAAAAGTCGCTTTGCTTGGCCGGCATAATCTAGAAAATATATGTGCGGCAATAGCCGCCACTTGGCGTATCATCGACGGCAATAAGCTAGCCATTCAAAAAGTAGCGAGTGAATTTAGTGGCATGGAACACCGCTTAGAGTTTGTACGCGAACTTAGCGGAGTCAAATATTATAACGACAGCTTTGCCACTACTCCAGAGGCAACAATTGCCGCCATAAAATCGTTTAAAGAGCCCAAAGTAATAATTTTGGGTGGTCACGACAAAGGCATACCCTTTTATGACGTGGTAAGCGCAATATCCCACAGTGAAATTAGGCGTGTGATTGTTATTGGTGACACTGGCGAAAAATTAATTGAACTTTTAGTGCGTGATGGCCTAGAAGAAAAAATTACCCTCGGTGGCACAACCATAGACCAAATAGTTAAAGCAGCCCATGAAGCATCCCAGCCTGGTGATGTAGTGTTACTAAGTACTGCGTGTGCCAGTTTCGGTTTATTTAAAAATTACAAAGACCGCGGTGACCAATTTAAGCAAGCTGTGATAGAACTCGTTTAAGCTCCTCAATCACTGGCAATTCTGGCTGTAAAACCGTTGCCCTGTTGCCAGCAATTTGTTTAATTAGGTCTTCTATCCAATGGTAATGAGTGCAACCCAGAACTATTACATCAGCTTTGCTTTCGCAGGTCATGCTAATTAGTTCTGCTATCTTTTGCTGATCAATTTTATCTGTTTGTATCATGTAAGACCAATCGCTACAATCTGGTTCTAAAACATCTATATCTTTTGTATAAGTTTTTTTTAGCCAGCTGTATCTTTTACTCTTTAAAGTAGCGGGGGTGGCGCATATTGCGATAACACCCGTTTTAGTAAGCTGTGCTGCTGGTTTGAACATCGGCTCCATACCTATTAGCGGGACTCTAATAATTTTACGTAGTTCGCTTATTAGCGTAGTGGTGATTGTATTGCATGCGATCACAATCATTTGGCAACCTTGGGCTTCTAAATCTTTTAGTATAGGTACTACAAAAGTTTTTAGTTCTTGCTTGGTACGGTTACCATAAGGCACATGTGCTTTATCGTCGGCATAAATAATTTCAATTTTAGGTAGAGATTTTTTAATAGCTTTCACGACAGATAAACCACCAACACCAGAATCAAATACACCTATTTTTGTCATTATTTTTTACTTGCAGAACGAATTAAATTGTCAAAAAGGGCACAAACAGTTAATGGCCCGATACCGCCTTTTTTAGGTGTTACGGTCAAATCTTGCCTTTCGTAAACATCGTCTGCTAAATCACCCTTTTGGACACCATTTTCGCTAGCTGTACCGGCATCTATAACAATGCAATTTTGGGGTATCATATCGGATTCTAAAATCCCCGGCTTGCCAACGGCACTGATTATTACTTGGGCATTTTTCATAATATCTTGTGGATTAATAGTTTGGCTATGGATAACTTGTGAATCAACACCAGAATTATCGAACATTTTTTTAAGCGGCGCACCAACTAATCGGCCTCTGCCAATAATTACCACATTTTTAGTATTTAAATCAATATCGTAACCAGCCAGTAGCCACATTATTGCCATAGGTGTCGCGGTGTCCCATGCGGCATTTTCACCCAAACCATCAATATCTTTCTGCGGGGCAATAGCATTTAAGAGTTCTTGGGTGTTTTTGGGATCCTTTAATGGTAATTGTAAAATTATGCCTTGTATATCTTGGGCTATATTTAGTTTGTTTATCAAGTTTGCTATCTCATTTTGTTCGATATTATATATATCCACATCAACTAAGATATCAGCACCATACTGTTTTTTTAATTTTGTATATATAGCAGTGATAGGGTTGTCACTACATGCGATAATAGCCAGTTTAGGTGAAATTTTGTCTGTTTGGATCAATGCTCGCACTTGGTGTACTTGGCGCTGCTTTATGTAACCAGCAAGTTCCGAGCCATTTAGTAATTTCATCCTATAAATCATAGCAGAGTAATAAATTGTAAATGACTTATTATTGTGATTTTATATGTTCAAATGTTTGTTTACGAACTGCATAAAAATGCTGGTACGGTAAATTATAAAGACTGGTACGACAAAGGGATAGTTGTGCCTGTTTTTGATATTGATGGGACCCTAACAGAACACCAAAGTACAGAGTTAGATCAAAAAGTAATTGGTGGCCTTAATAAACAATGTTTTAGAGATTTATACCCAGAAATTGCAATAGCTAACAATTATGATTTAGACCATGTTAAATTAGTTGCCAAAAAAGCTGAAGCTCAACTTGGAGTAAAGGCTTTAATCGTATCAATTGGCGAAGGTTATATACGTAAACCTCACCCGATAATGGGCCAAGTTGTGGCAAATTATTTTGATATCTTGCCAGAGCAAATTGGCGTTGTTGGCGACAGACGTATTAGTGATGTTACTTTTGGGCGCAAACTAGGTGCAGGTGCCATTGCCTTATGTGCCAAAGTTGGCGAAGGTGACGCACCTTTTGTTGGGTTCGTGCGCGAATTAGAAGCAATAAAAGTGTTTTTAGACCGAATCGGCGGCAGCGCGTTATTAAACGATTAGCAATTTAATACATTTACAATAAGTTCTGTATCTGTTATATTTACCCCTGTTATTCTGTATAGTCTAACTTAATATATGTTCAAAACTAACTATGTTAGTTTTTCACGGGCCAGTAGCTCAGCTGGTTAGAGCACCTGCCTCTTAAGCAGGGTGTCC
>CAZIHK010000089.1:0-7219 GCA_964539035.1 uncultured Candidatus Saccharibacteria bacterium
AGTCGAAGGTGCTGATATGGTATTTGTCACTCTAGGCGCTGGTGGTGGTACTGGCAGTGGTGCAGGCCATATTGTGGCAAAAGTAGCACAAGACGCTGGTGCGCTAGTTGTTGGTTTTGCAACTCGACCTTTTGCGTTTGAGGGCGAAAAAAGAAAGCGCAATTCTGAATATGCAATCCAAAAACTACGCGATAATGTAGATACATTAATCACTGTACCAAACGATCGTTTGCTGCAAACGATAGATCGTCGCACGCCATTGCTTGAAGCTTTTAAGGTAGCAGATGATGTGCTTAGACAAGGTGTTCAAGGTATCTCTGACTTAATTACCGTGCACGGCTTAATTAACCTTGATTTTGCCGATGTAAGAACGGTGATGCAAAAAGCTGGTAGCGCACTAATGGGTATAGGCCGGGCAAGCGGTGATGATCGGGCTATCGAAGCTGCTCACCAAGCTATAGAATCACCACTTCTAGAGGTTTCTATTGACGGTGCTCGGGGAGTATTGTTCAACGTTATTGGTGGCCTTGATATGACAATGCACGAGATTAATGCAGCCGCAGAAGTTATAACTGCAGCAGCTGACCCAGAGGCAAACATCATCTTCGGTGCTACTATTAGCCCAGAGTTAGAAAATGAAATAATTATAACTGTTGTAGCTACTGGTTTTGAAGCTACTTAGTATACCGATAGAGACCATGTAAGGTCTGCTGTTGATGACGGAGAACAAGACGATAAGCCCAAAGATCATGAAGATGAGAAAACTATAGCCGATCTAATGAAAGTAGCAAATGATTCAGCTATATCTACAGAAGAAACTAAGATAGAAGACGAAGACATTAAAGCAATTGATATGGATCTAGAAGAAAAGAAAGATAATAAAGATGATCTAAAAGAGGACACTCCATTACCAAACATATGGTCATTTGACGCCGACGAAACAGAAAAAGATGACAAGTTTGATAAGCCATCCTTTTTGAGAAGGTTTAAAAAACACAAAAAAACAGACGAAGATAAAAAGTAACAAAATTACTACATTTATTTGTTGCATGCGCTATATAAAGGGTTTAACATACTAGTTATGCACGCTATATATAGTGTGTGTACATTATAAAAATAATTGGAGGATGCTTGGTGAAGTGCCATCAATGCCAGTGCGCAGACACAAAAGTAATCGAATCTAGAGAAGTGGCAGACGGTGAATCAACAAGGAGAAGAAGGGAGTGCCCAAAATGCCACTCAAGATTTACTACGTATGAAAGATTAGAAAGGCCACAGTTAGTTGTCATCAAACAAAGTGGTTCGCGTGAACTTTTTAATAGAGATAAATTGCTTGCTGGGTTGCATAGGGCTTGCGAAAAGACTTCGGTTACCAATGTGCAGCTAGAATCATTGGTCGCGCAGGTAGAGAACACGCTTTATAGCAGGGGTGATCCTGAAGTTGACTCTAGAGAAGTTGGTGAGCTAGTTATAGACGGCTTAGCCGACCTATCGGACGTTGCCTATGTAAGATTTGCTAGTGTCTATCGGCGATTTAGCGACATTACAGGTTTCGAATCAGAGCTTGCACAAATAAGGTCTAGAAAAGAATTAAGCCCCAAAAAATAAAAGCCGAACCCCATAATTATTGAGAGAAAAATGTTTTTAGCAGAATTACCATCAATAACTAGATATTGATTATGCTAAGCACGTTTTTAGGGCGGGCCACGTTGCTTAAGAGAGAAAGCGATTTGGTTGGTAAAAGCGGGCTAAAATCAATATTAATAAAAAATATTTAATTTTAAGTGAGGGCAACTATGGCACAAACAACAGCTTTGGGTATAAACAGATTATTTACGATACAAGGTAAGCCAGTTTATGACCAGCTCAAGTGGGTAAAAAAAGATTCTCTAATCGTTAATCCTGCGTCTAGCGTGGCTGTGTTCGAACAAAAATCAGTTGAGTTTCCTGACGACTGGTCCCTAAATGCCATAAATATTGTTGCCCAAAAGTATTTTGCAGGTACTCCCGGTGCTGATAACCGTGAAAACTCACTTAAAATTACAATAGATAGGATAGTAGATACAATAACTCGTTCAGGTCTTCAGGAGGGTTATTTTGCCGACAAACAAGAGGCTGGTATCTTTAGTGATGAACTAAAATATATTTTAGCCTCGCAACGAGCAGCCTTTAATTCGCCGGTTTGGTTTAATATTGGGGTTCCAACAAGGTCTCAGCAAGCTAGCGCTTGTTTCATATTAGGTGTAGAAGATGATATGTCATCGATACTAAATTGGTATGTAGAAGAGGGTATGATTTTTAAAGGTGGCTCGGGCGCTGGTGTTAATTTATCAAAGATTAGATCAAGCGCTGAAAGACTAAGTGCTAGCGGAGGCAAAGCTTCTGGGCCGGTGAGCTTTATGCGTGGTGCAGATGCAAGTGCAGGTACCATAAAAAGCGGTGGAAAAACTAGGCGAGCCGCGAAAATGGTTATATTAAACGTCGATCATCCTGATGTAGAAGAATTTATTTGGTGCAAAGCAATAGAAGAACGTAAGGCAAGAGCACTGGCTGAGGCCGGTTTTGATATGAGCTTAGACGGTAAGGATGGTTTTAGTGTCCAATATCAAAATGCCAATAATTCGGTACGTGTAACAGATGATTTTATGCAAGCAGTTATAGACGATAAAGACTGGGAGCTAAAAGCAGTAAACTCTAACAAAATAATTAAAACTTTAAAAGCCAGGCAACTACTAAGGCAATTCGCTGAAGCTACCTGGGAATGCGCTGACCCTGGAATGCAATTTGATACAACGGTTAATAAATGGCATACTACTCCAAATGCTGGCCGTATAAATGCTTCAAACCCTTGTAGTGAGTATATGCATTTAGATAATTCGGCATGTAACTTGGCCTCGATAAATTTACTTAAGTATTTAAGAAGTGACAATAGCTTTGATGTAGCTAGTTTTAAACATACTATTGAGCTTTTATTTACTGCCCAAGAAATTTTGGTAGGCTACTCTAGCTATCCGACAGAGAGTATAGCTAAAAATGCCAGGGCATACAGAGCACTTGGTTTAGGTTACGCAAACTTGGGTGCACTATTAATGGCCCAGGGTTATCCATATGATTCAGAAGAAGGTAGGGCACAAGCAGCAGCCATCACAGCACTAATGACCGGCCATGCATATGCTACAAGTGCAAAAATTGCTAAAAGAGTTGGCCCATTTGCAGGCTTCCATAAAGATCGAGACAATATGTTAAAAATATTAAAAATGCATCGTAAGGCAGTAAATACAATTAACGCTCGCTTTGTCGCCGAAGAGCTCCTAAGCTCTGCAGCAACTGCGTGGGATGAAGCTGTACATCTAGCTGATATAAACGGTGTTCGTAACTCGCAGGCTAGTGTGCTAGCCCCTACAGGCACCATAGGATTAATGATGGATTGCGATACTACCGGTATAGAACCTGATCTAGGCTTAGTAAAAGTTAAGAAATTGGTTGGTGGAGGGACAATGAGTATCGTCAACCAAACTGTTCCAAGAGCACTAAGGGCTTTGGGCTACACTAAAACCCAAACAGACAACATAGTAGCTTATATTGATAATGAAAAAACAATTGTAGGTGCTCCCGATCTAAAAGATGAGCATTTATCGGTTTTTGCTTGTTCTATGGGCGATAACTCAATACATTATTCGGGTCATGTGAAGATGATGTCGGCAGTCCAACCATACTTGTCTGGTGCAATAAGTAAAACTGTAAACTTGCCAGAAGAAGCAACAATAGAAGAAATTGAACAGTTGCATATTGATGCCTGGAAAACAGGCCTAAAAGCAATAGCCATTTACAGAGACAATTGCAAGATTGCCCAGCCACTTTCTATGGCTAAAAAAGACAATGAGATCTCAAGTTCTGAGACTAAAATTAACAGCGTACTTAACCCTGATACCTTTGTAGTAAAGGGCGCTATGCGTAGAGTGTTACCCAGAAGAAGGGCTGGTCATACCTACAAATTTAGAATCGCAGATTTGAAAGGATTCTTTACAATTGGTGAATACGAAGATGGGGCACCAGGCGAGCTGTTTATAAGCGTTGCAAAGCAAGGCTCAACTCTTTCAGGGTTAATGGACTCTTTTGCGATATCAGTTAGCCATGGATTGCAATACGGGGTGCCATTAAAAAGTTATGTTAAAACATTGATGGGTACAAGTTTTGCGCCAGCAGGTATAACAGACGACAAAGACATTCGTACTGCCAGCTCGATAACGGATTATATCTTTAGAAGATTAGCACTAGATTATTTATCTTTCGATGACCGCTTAGAGCTAGGTTTAGCAGACATAGATGATATGCCGTCTGATCAAACTACTCTATTAGAAAGTGATTACAACCCTATCGATAGCGAACATAACCATCAAGAACCAATTGTTACTGAAACTACAGCTTCGGGTCTAAACGAACAAACAAAAGTTGCAAAAGAAGCGGCCGGGCCATTATGCTATAACTGTGGTAATCAAACACAACGAGCTGGTAGTTGTTACGTGTGCACTTCGTGCGGATCAACGACTGGCTGTAGTTAAATTTAGGGGGTGCATATGAAGGTAGTAGTGTTATACCGAAGTCAAACAGAGTATGAACGTGCGGTTTTGGAATTCGAAAGGGATTACCATATGCAGACGGGGCGTGACTTGACCCTAGTTGATTTAAACACTAAAGAAGGTGCTGATTTAGCAGAATTGTACGATATTGTTAGATATCCGGCAGTGCTTGCCAGGTCAAATGATGGGGAGCTTTTGCAGCTTTGGCAGGGTGAATTATTACCTTTAATTAGGGATGTAGCATTTTATGATCAACCCGAATAATGGGATTGTTGTTTTTGGTTTTAGTAAACGGTATAGTTAATATTACAACTTGGGAGATACGGTCTACCTTGAGGGTAGAATAGTAGACATCAACTATGAACGTATTGCGAAGAACGATCAATATATGATTTATTAGAACGCAACGCGGTAGAGACTCGCGTTAGAAGTCGTAATAAAGTAACTATACCACTGGCGAGCCGGATGGTACCGTCCCGAAGATATCCGGGGCTCCGGCACAAAATCCAGCGGTTTTTATTTTAAAGGGAGAAATTATGGCCGAACCATTGGAGCAAAAGTCTAAATTTGCTGAAGACGAAGAGAGAATCTTAGATCTTTGGGATAAAGAGCAAACATTTAAAAAGAGTCTAGACAACAGGCGAGGGTCGCCTATATTTAGTTTTTACGATGGCCCGCCATTTGCAAACGGTATGCCACACTTTGGGCACTCTTTAGTGACAAGCATAAAAGATTCAATTGGCCGTTACAAAACAATGAGGGGTTACTATGTGGAACGTCGTAACGGATGGGATTGCCATGGTCTTCCAGTTGAGTTTGCGATAGAAAAACAATTCGGAGTGAGCGGCAAAAAACAGATTTTAGAATTAGGGCTAGAAAAATTTAACTCAGCTTGCAGAGATTCGGTATTTAACTACAAAAGCGATTGGGAGCAATTTTTTACTAGAATAGGCAGGTGGACAGATACGGCGAATGCTTATGCCACTATTGATACAAGCTATACAGAGAGCGTTTGGTGGGTATTAAAACAAATCCACGAAAAGGGTTTGTTGTATAAGGGATATAAGAGTATGCCGTACTGTCCAAGATGCGAAACACCACTTAGCAACTTTGAAGTTAACGAAGGCTATAAAGACGACACTATCGACCCAAGCCTTTATGTGAAGTTTAAGCTTAAGAACGAAGATGCATCTCTTTTGGGTTGGACAACAACGCCTTGGAGCTTGCCGGGCAATGCTGCAATTGCAGTAAAGCCTGATGAAAAATACATATATGTTAGCTACCAAACAGATGATAGTTTAGAAGATATAATTGTTTTAGCTAAAAAACGCTTAAGCGTATTGGATGAGCAAAACTTTAAGATAATCAAAGAAGTTAATGGCTCAGACTTAGTTGGCAAAGAATATCTACCTTTATTCGAGCTAGACAACATAAAAATATACGAAGGCAGAGAAAATCTTTATAAGATATGGGCAGCTGATTTTGTAAGTATCGAAGACGGAACGGGTGTTTTGCATGTAGCCCCGTCTTTTGGTGAGGATGACTTGAATCTGGGCCTGAATCATAATATACCGGTATTGCAAACAGTTGATAACGCCGGGCACATAACTGGGGATATTGGTTTTAAAGATATAAAAGGCAAATTTTTCAAACAAGCAGACAAACCAGTCATTGAACATCTAACCAAAAAAGATATGGTATTTTCGGCAGAAACGCTTAGACACACATATCCGTTTTGCTATCGATGCGAGAGCCCATTACTTTATTATGCAATTTCGACTTGGTTCGTAAGTGTTGCGTCTATAAGGGATAAATTACTTGAAAATGCGCAACAAATCAATTGGGTGCCAGAGCATATTAAAAATGGGCGTTTTGGCAAGTGGCTAGAAGGTGCAAGAGATTGGGCTATAAGCCGCAACCGTTATTGGGGGGCGCCAATGCCCATTTGGGTAAACGTAGAAGACGAATGCGACTATATAGTCGTTGGAAGCATTGATGAACTCAAGGAACTGGCTGGTGATGATATTGATGTAGATGACTTACATAGACCCTTCATTGATAAAATTGAGATTATTAAGGATGGCAAGACGTACAAAAGGGTCGAAGAGGTCTTAGATTGTTGGTTCGAATCTGGCAGTATGCCGATCGCTCAGCAGCATTTCCCGTTCGAAAATGCCAAAAAATTTGATCAAGCTTTCCCGGCAGATTTTATCCAGGAGGGTTTAGACCAGACCAGGCTTTGGTTCTATGTTCTGCATGTGATAAGTACGATATTGTTCGAAAAACCAGCATACAAAAATGTTCTTGTTAATGGGATGATAATGGCTGCCGATGGCCAAAAGCTTAGTAAGAGACTAAAGAACTATCCAGCAGTTAATGACGTATTTGCAAAAGAGGGTGCAGATACACTCAGGCTGTATCTACTGTCTAATTACCAAGCAGTTAGCGCAGATTATATGCGGTTCAATAGAGATGCGATGAAGGATTTAAATCGAAACGTATTGGGTACTCTACATAATTCTTTTCGATTTTATAAAATGTATGCCGAAATTGATGGCTGGAAACCACCAAAATTATTAGTTCAGCCCGATGTAACAAATGTATTGGACCTGTCTCTTATACACATCTCCGAGCCCACG
>CAZIHK010000090.1:0-4147 GCA_964539035.1 uncultured Candidatus Saccharibacteria bacterium
TTGTAGTACTTCACCAAAATAATTTGGGTGACGTGTATAATTCCATAAACCCGATTCCATTACTTTTGATTTGTCTTTTCTGGCTATTAAGAACTGTTTTAATTGCTTGTCTGCAAAATACTCAATTAAAAAGCCAATTAGCCAAACAGTTAATCCAACCGCTTGTAATATTCCAATCGGTGTATAGTAATTTGCTAAAACTAATACCGGGGCCGAAATAATTAATATAACTAATCCTTGAGTCACAAAAATGTTAATATAGGCTTTTTGTTTATATTTTTTGCCCCATTTTGCACGCATATCGCTATATCGCCAATCTTCTGGTTTGTCTATCTTGCGTCTGGCAATCATGTAAGTCAACCTTATACCCCATACGGTAACCAATAGAGCCATTACTAGCCTAATTGGCTCTGGGTGAGTGAAAATAAGCATGCTTAGAGCAATAGCAACAAAGCCCATCCCATAGGCGATGTCAACCAGGCTCAAGTCATTGTTTTTGATTGCAAAAATATACCACAAAGACATGTAAGCAAATAAACCCACGAGGCTAGCTACAATAAAAGTCATCTTAATAAAAGCATAAGTCTCTACAAAACTAAAAGCAATTATTTATTTATGATAGGCACCAATGGCCTGGCTTATATGAGTGTAGCCATCTTTTTTTAGCAAATCGACTAATCCTGCATTGATTTGCCCAATTAACTCGGGGCCTTCAAAAACCATCCCTGTTATAAGTTCTACAAGGCTAGCACCATGCTTAATCTTTTCGTATGCGTCTTTGGCGCTAAATATACCACCGATACCTACAATTATTAATCTATCACCACAATAAATATAAGCTTGTTGGATTAGCTGATTGCTAAGATTTTGCATTGGTATGCCACTCATATTACCTGGTATATCTTCGCTTAACTTATCTTGCGCATTAACTAGTTTACGGTCTTTAGCCAAATTACTAATTTTTAACCCGCTAACGTTGTGCTTTAAAGCAACATCTAACAGTTTTTTAAAATCCGGCCAGTTTAAATCACTAGGCATTTTTAAATAAACCGGCTTTTTAAAAGATAACCTATCTATCTCATATAAAAGTTTTTCTAGCTTTTGCGGGGTCGTAAAGGGTTCACCGCCATAAGCATTTGGGCAAGATATGTTGATGGTAATTTGATCGCTAACGGCTGCAGTTTTTAGCCTTTTGAGGCTGCCAATATAGTCTTTTGTACCAGTTTCGTCTGTTATTGTTGTATCGCAATTGGTTTTAGCAACCGAGATATCTAATGGAATTATTATCTTATTTTTATGCTTTTGAATCCTTTTGATAATAACTTTTGAGCCTTGGTTGTTGAGGCCAGCATAAACTAGTATTGATTGCGTCTTTTTAAGCCTGCGATAGTGCGGACGAGGATTACCTAGGCTTTGTTTGTAAGTCATAGAACCAAGCTCCATAAAGCCAAAACCTAAACAAGGTAAAACTTTTATTAGTTTAAAATCTTTGTCAAATCCAGCCGAGAGCCCAACCGGATTGGCAAAATAAACACCGTTTACAACTTGGGCTAATACTTTTGGATTTTGATAAGCCCATAAAAGTTTGAAAAACCAACAGATAGGATAAATAAAGCCTATGATAGAACCACTTTTAATGATAGCTGTATGTACCGTATCAGCTGGGAATAGAAACATAATAGGCTTAACAGCTTTTTTATAGGTGATACGGCTAAACTTACTTACATTTTTGATCATTTTTACTCATCGTAGTCATTGTACAAGTAAACCCCGCAAACAAAAAAGCTCGCCGATATTATCAGCGAGCTAAAAACTGTCTATCTCTACCTATTCGGCTGCTTCGCCACCATGAGCAACTAATGCGTAGATAATCAAGAAACATACCACGATCATTAAGATTGACCAGATTGGATAGGCTGGGATAAATAGCATATTAGCGACTGCCGCCAAAACTGCCATAAGTACTCCAATTGCCCTACCCCACATTTGGCCAGCTAATACTGCGAATCCAGCTAGAAGTACGACAATACCCAAAATTAGGTGAGTCCAACCCCAAGCTGTGAAGTTCCACGAAACAATTGAGTTTGGTAGAACTACATAGTATGTGTTCTTAAATAGAGCCGTGAAAGCGGCGATCATCTCGAAGAAGCCGAGAATTGCCATCATTACGCCTGCAAAATATACCCAGCCGACCCAGCCAGATACATTCATATTAGTTGATTTTTTTGCCATCTTATAAAACCTCCCTTATTGCTTTATAAGATTATTCTACACCCTTGATTGCCAAAATGAATAATAATTTGTAGACTATGCTCAAATAAGAAGTTAATGATCTCTATATTATTAACGTTTAGTGAACTGCCGCTGCTTGCGAGCACTTTTTAGGCCAAACTTCTTGCGCTCTTTTTCGCGAGCATCTCTACCTAATAAATCTGCTTTTTTAAGAGTAGCTTTATAATCATCGTTTAATATTACAAGACTTTTGGCAATACCTAATTTAATTGCGTCTGCTTGGCCATTAGAGCCACCACCCGCTACAACGACACTTACATCGTATTGGCTAGTTTTTTCTAACAATACAAAAGGCTTGTTTATCTCGTTTAAAAGATAGGCACTATTATCGAAATATTCTTCTGCCGACTTATCATTAATAATAATGTTGCCCTTGCCCTTGATCAATCTAATACGAGCTGTGGCGCTTTTACGTCTGCCTAAGGCATATGTGTACTGTACTTTTGGCATTATGCTAGACTCACTTTCACTGGCTTTTGGGCTTCGTGGCCATGCTTATCACCAACGAATATCTTAAGCCTTATTAATCTATCGTCCATTAATTTATTCTTTGGAAGCATGCCTTTAACAGATAATCTTATGACTTCTGCTGGGTCTTTTTGGATCATTTCTGATAGACTTGCTTCTTTTAGGCTACCGGGGTATTGACTATGGCGATAGTACTTTTTATCGGCCATTTTATTGCCTGTTGCTACTAAATTTTCGGCATTAATAACAACTACATAATCGCCACAGTCTATGTGCTTGGTAAATATTGGTTTTTCTTTACCAGTCAGCATCGTAGCAATCCTAGTAGACATCCTGCCAAGTGGGATTTGGCTTGCATCAACTAGGTACCACTGCCTAGTGACATCTGATGGTTTGGCGCTGTAAGTTGCCATTATTTCGTCTCCTTTAGTTTCTTTGCAGGAGTTAGTTTTTTAGCTAAAGGCTTTTTAACAGATTTTTTAGCAATAGCTGCTGGTTTGGAATCAGCTACTTTAGCTGCTGGTTCGGCCACTGCAGTAGTTTTTGCTAAATCATCCACAAATGAAACTCTAGCCATTTCGGCATTATCACCACGCCTTGACTTATCGACTTTGATCCTCAAAAATCCGCTTTTACGGCCATCAAGTTTTGGTGCAATTTCGTCAACTAATTTATTTGCTGATTCAATATTAGCCATCTTAGAAATAACCTGCCGACGATTGTGCAAATCACCGATCTTAGCTTTGGTTATTAGCTTCTCAAGATAAGGTACTAGCTCTTTGGCCTTTGGCTTTGTCGTTACAATACTTTCTTGAATAACAAGATTACTAGCCAAGCCCTTTAATAAAGCTCGGCGTTGATCACGCTGTCGGCCAAATTTTCGACCTTTATATCCGTGACGATGCATTTATAGCTCCAACTCCGCAAGCTTGTCTTTAACTTCATCTAAAGCCTTTTGGCCAAATCCCTTAAGGTCACGAAGTTCGGCGTCGCTTAGGCTGAATAGGTCTTTTAGAGTATGAATTTCGTTATTTACCAAGGCGTTTGTTGTCCGGGCACTTAGGTTTAAATCTTCAATGGAAACCATTAGTTCAGCTGGGTCTTCATTATCATCAGCTGAGAAACTTGGTGCTACAGTTTTGCTAGCAGGTGTAGCTTCTACCCTAGTAGAACCAGCTAATGCCGTATATTGATTTACTAATATTGCCGCTGCTTCTTCGAAAGCATCTTTAGGAGTGATGGTACCATCTGTATCAATGGTAATGTTAAGCTTGTCTAAATCAGTGATCTGACCAACACGGGTGTTTTCTACCTTATATCTAACTCTTAAAACCTGTCTCTTATACACATCTGACGCTGCCGACGAATAGAGAGGTGTAGATCTCGG
>CAZIHK010000091.1:0-3830 GCA_964539035.1 uncultured Candidatus Saccharibacteria bacterium
ATATAAAGCTATTAGGCTTACCTAACCTGACCCTGTATTGATTAGACTTTTCTTCCATAACTGATCTCAATTATATTATATAATAAATGCAAATATTAACAAACTAAATAATCTGCCTAAATGTTTTTTAGATAATATTCGTTAAAATATTCGAGAAAGTCGATTACTTTATTAGCAATGGCAAAATACTTTGTGATTTCGTATCTTTTTGCCGGGTATGCCAATACATTTCATCTTAACAATTTTGGCAGCTAAGATGCCATTTGGCTAATCTTGTAGAGATAAGCAATCTTCTGGGCGTACGCCTAGCTTTTTTTAGATGCAATCCAGCTAACTACAGCACAGGCAGCAACCCAGTTTGGTACCAAAATAAATATAGCTAACCAAAAATTATAGTCCAATCTAATTATGTATACTAAAACCCAAATAATATATACCAAATACGCAACATATAGCATCAAACTCTGCCAGGTTCTTGGTAAATAACTGCCACGTGTTTTGATAAACCATTTTTTATTTTTTGCCATAAGTCGATTGTAGCAAATTGTTTAGAAAAGGGATTTACTGTACGGATATTACTCAAAAAGTGAGTATTATGGTATAATAAATAAAGTCATTAGGAACAATTACCTAGTGATAAAGATACGGGGCTGAATTTAAGCTCGACGCCGAACATTAACAACTTATGTACGCAGGTCGGTTGCTCACCGTTATAGGGCAAAACCCAAGTAGATGCAAAAAACATTTACACCGCGTTTAAAAGCATGTTTACCATGCCTGTATTCGCACCAGCTGTAGCTTAACTGTCTGCAGCGGCTAACTGGTCCACACCAGATAAAATCAGATTAGCCTCATATCATCTGGTTGCTAATCATAGTGCCGTTTGAGCTGTGGTTTTAAGATTTTCGAACTTTGATTATTTACTTTTTGCTTGTTTACCGGTAGATAATTAAGATATTTCAAGCAAGATAAACCTGTAGAGGCATAAGTTAGTAGTTTAGCGGACCCGGAGGGCAGTACTCCGGCAGCTCCACCAAAATAATTTTGCAAATAACTCCTTTAAAATAATTGGAGTTATTTTTAATTTTTCGCAAAAAATGTTAAAGTTTACTCATAGGACTTTTTGGGACATTGGACGTTAACAAACCGGAGGCCATGTTATGGGATCTTGACGCGTAAGCGTCGGGGCACCCAAACCAACCAAAGGGGACACGTTGTTCTCGAAGAAAATACTCATGATGGTGGTCGCGATGACACTGCTGGCAACGGCGGTGTTTTTTGGTATGAGTACTACAAGCAAGGCACAAAAACAGATTTATCATGGCTATGTTCTGGGCGGAAAATTGCCCAGTAAAGCTAAGTGTTTTCATTACCAGCGCACTCATAAGGGTGCGGAGCGTTGGCGTTTGTGGGCACGTATGTACGCTTACAGGCAAGTGCGATATCACAGCAATGGCGCCAAGAGTTGGAAGCGCGTTTGGAACGAAGATTGGGTCATTCAGATAATCTATCGTGAATCAGGTGGCCAGCAGCACCCCAACAACCCAACCTACCGTGGGTTGATGCAGATTTATATGGGTTACGTGCCATATAAATTGCAGAACATGCTTTATGTCGGTTGGTTTAACCTTAAGAAAGCAGCTAGTATGTTTGCTAAGCCAGGCTATTACGGTGGTCCGCAACCTTGGGTGTGCAATATAGGTGTACCAGCATACCCATACGCAGCTCACAAATAGTAAGCTAGCCAAGAAGCATGTGTGGCCTCTAATACCCATTAGTCCTAAAAGCCCTGGCGGGCCCCAAACCCGCCAGGGCGATTTGCTATCTAGTTCACGATACTTGTCATTATTCCCCAGCACCTTTATACTCTTTCGGGAGGATGAATAATGCATAAATACAATGAAAATTTTACACCACAAAGAATTCAAAAACACATTGCCGATAGGATGTTCGAAGAAGCTAAAAAACCTGGGGTAACTATAGCTCATTGCGAAGGCTTTTTTGGAATAGAAATGGCTAAAGTTATTATAAAACCTAGCGGTTCAGCCGAGATTTACAATAACAACCCAAAGCTAGAGAGATATGATGAAGCTGAACATACGCGTGGTTTATATGTTGCCGAAGTTTATCGTAAATCGGGTGTTTTAAGACATGTTGTGAAATGTGAACCTCAGCAGTTACAAATTGGCGATAAAATGTTGTTTGAATTTGAGGATGGTAGAAAATTGAAAAGTGACAAAATAGTTGACTTAGAATACATACAAGATAATCAAGCGTCGACAGACGTTAACTCGGGTATAGAAATACTATATAGTGGTAATCCACCACAATACTAAAAAATAAATTGTTTTTAATACTTGCGTAAAACTTAGCTTGGTAGTTTAATCAAACTATTGGCTATGAATACAGAAATCGAAATATTTGGGGGATGCCATAGCTCCTGCTATATCAGCAGGAAGTTAACTCCAGAGTCTGCGAAAAATTTGGCTTTTAGGCACAGCTTATCCAACTATTTTATAGGACAAGATATAAAACCCAAGTCCAACGGTAACATGGCGGTATCTATGCTTGAAAGGGGAGAAATCCAACATATCAGGGATATGTGTCCAGATATCGGTCGATTAGCGGTTCGTGACTTAATACCAAAAATACTTGACCCAATGCCCGAATCTGCACTAGAACAGCTAGACTTAAATGTCATAGATATAGATTTTTATAGCCGTCGCTTAGGTAAAACTTGTTTAGTGTTAGTATTAGACGACCCAGACAAAATATTATTTACAGAACGGCAGATATTTACAAATAGATTATCGAAGGATATTAGATGTCGTCATTGGGAACCGCATTTAACAATTGCAAAAATTAATGAGGCAAACCCGGTAAGCGAGATAAAAGACTGGGTAGAATCGCGTTGTCCGGCAAGTATAAGTGTAGACCCAGTTTCTGCTAAAGGCATTGTATTGCCAAGCTATGCCTTTTCAAAATAAGCATCATACTAATGCTTGCGTTTAGCTTGTAATTGATTCAATCTATTATTACGAAAGAAAACTTAGGGGAGTGAACGTGAAAAAGAATCCAGAAGAGTTAAGAGCAGAGGGCGCATTAAAAGAGGTAATGAATGAATTCAATGACTTTACCGACGGGCCTAGTCAAGCACCTTTATTAATACCAGAGAGAAAAATCGCAATTCTTGTAAATGCAATAAAAGACAAAGACAGACAGATAGAATCATTAGAAGACAAAGCAATGAGAGCAGATGAGTCTGGGGTTCAGCTAGAAGCCGCAAATGCGACCATTGAAGAATTGCAAAATATATTAAATCAAGAAAGAATCGTAAAAGCTATTGCTACAAAACGAATATTAGGTGGTTTAGCTGTATTAGAGGGTGACATTGTTATAAATAAAAATACCGAAAAAGCATAAAAGGGTTGATTTTCACAGATAATAGGCGTATTACTAAAAGTAGCAACTTGAAAGGGCAAATAAACATGGCAACAACAATAAAAGGTCTCGAATCTTTGGTTTTTAATGAAGTAGAGGCAGACTCCACATCTTTACTTGCCTGTGACGCTATAAAAATGTTTTTACAGGCTAAGCATGATGCCGAATTAGCCGAAATTCATGCAGAGTCTGAATCAAGTGCTAGCCAGTTGATAGTTGAACCAGGGCCGTATGGTGGTTTTTACAGCAAAGAAGCCCAAGACGCATCCAAACGTGTTAATAATCTTGCAAAGCTAGCCTATCAAATAATGAAAGAGTCCGAAGTTACGCTAGAGATTGATAGCCAGCAAGCTGACGCATATATGTTTAAAGAAGACGAACATGGTGGT
>CAZIHK010000092.1:0-5421 GCA_964539035.1 uncultured Candidatus Saccharibacteria bacterium
AATTTATACAAATCCAATCCAGGCTAACAATAAATTCATGACACATATTTTAAAAGTTCTTGGCTGGGATGCATGCCATGGCGACATGCCGTGAGAGAGATTCGGTCACTTTCAGCGACCCCGAAACTTCACGACTGGCAAACCAGTTGCCATCGGAAGACCTCATATAGTAAGTCAATACTTTCCCTGTTATTTTGAGATTAATTTAACCTAAAACTTTCGGATAGACTGTCTATTCACGAGTCCAATAATCCACATTGTAATCTTTGCCGCTTAGCCACAGGGCTCTGGCGACAGTGGCCAGCTTCCTGGCAACGACACATATGGCGACCGTGTAAGTTTTACCCTCGCTTCGTTTTTTGTCATACAGTGCTTTGAAATATGGATCATAGCGTCTGGCAATATTGCCAGCAATAAATAAACTCCTTCTGAGATAAATTGACCCGCGCTTAGTTAATCTTCCGGTCGAGTTGAGTGTGTGTCCGCTCTGCCGTATTTTCGGATCCAAACCAGCGTAGGCGATGAATGACTTGGCAGTGGTGAATCTTTCCATAGTCTGCACTTCGCCGATAAGACTAGCGGCAATAAAAGGGCCTACGCCCGGTATTGTTTGCAGTTGTCGCATCAAGTCTTTAGGCGCGCCAGCTGCCGTATCGACGACGATCTGTTTTCTAGTAATAGCAAATTGCCTTTGAATAGAACTAAGCAACTCTCGTGCTTCAATTGACAAGTCATACTCGATGACGTTTTCCAGGTGAATTTGGTAACGTTGTACTGCACCGGCCATTTGTCCCAGGCGCTGTTGAGCTCGGGCAGTATATTTTGTAGATCGATATGGTTCCGGAGTGTCTAGCCGTCCCTCACCCCTAAGACCCATCCGAGCGATAAGCAAAGCATCGGTTTTGTCGGTTTTCTTACCCCGAACCGAACCCTTAATGCCTTGCTTGGTTAGGATTGGGTTGTATACACGGCAAGGAACACTAACGGCCTGGCATGCATCTGTTAGTGGGTGATGGTAACACCCCGTAGCTTCAACTACACAGGTAATTTCATCACCTACATAATGGCCGTTTACGGTCATAAGATAAGCTGTGATAACACCCGTTTCATTAGGTACTATGTCGTACCACTGAGCAACACCTTGCTCGTTTATTAAAGCTACGTCGAGCTTACTTTTACAGACGTCACAGCCAAGAAAATACATCATAAAAAATCCTTTCTAATCTTAAAAATGAATGCGCCAAAAACAAACCCTGTGTTAAATACGGGTACAATTTATATGTTAGTATGGTGGCAGTACTTTCTTTCGAAGGTGCTCAGCGATACAATAGCCTTGTTCGTTATGGACTGTAGAAAAGCCTTGGCGTTATCTGCTCTGTAGTACTACACGAGCTCAGAACAGATGACAAATGCCAAGGTTTTCTCAATAACCTCATCATTGATTGTTACCAGCTGATGTTTAGAAAGCGATATTCTCCCACAAGAGATAACGCAAAAATGCGTCTCCCAAGGTTTCCTAGATCGTCCTCCATACCACCATTATTGTACGCCATACTACAGATGTAGTATGGCTAGGCTAATATACAAGGTTTCCTTGCGAACTGCCGACTGGCAGATTCTGTCACAGATAATTTGCTTTGCAAATTTCCGCGACCCCGCCTCAGTCGGTGACGTTCGTCATCCGGCTTCCGGACTTGCGACCCGCAGACTTGCGGGTCTCACCTTCGACCTTGGGCGAGGGTTAAGTCTTTCAACCCGGGAACTATAGAAAAAATCCTAGGCCATAAGGTCTAGCATTTGTTCTATGGTCGGGGTGAAAGGACTTAAACCTTCGGCCTCTCGGTCCCAAACCGAGCGCGCTATCAACTGCGCCACACCCCGATAGAAGTGTGTTACTTGACGGATTATAGCGCAAATAGGTTAGGATTTCTAGTATTAAATGATAATATATTAACAATGCTAAAGAAAATATTTTGCTCAAAACGTCATATTTGCGGTTTGCAAATTCTTGATTGGCCACTAATCGCGGTTGTGTTAACAATCTTTGTGATTATTACACTTTGGACTATTACTAAATCGTCAATTTGGTTTGATGAGGCATTTGGCGCTTATATGATTCGTTTTAATTTTGCTGAAATTGCACGGTTTACTGCATCAGACGTTCATCCTCCATTATTTTACTGGATTTTAAAAATCTGGAGTATGTTCTTTGGCAATACTGAACTCGCGCTTCGCTCGATGAGTACTCTTTTTGGTGGAATTGCTATAGTGTTCGGCTATTTGCTGGCAAACCGACTATTTGGCAAGAAGGCTGCTAGGATTAGCCTGATTTTCATGGTACTTTCGCCAATGTTGGTGCGTTATAGCCAAGAAGCTAGGATGTACACATTGGTTGCTTCAATCACTCTAGCAGCTACATACGTTTTGACGTTTGCGATTAATACCAAGAAAAAATTGACGTGGGTAATTTATGGCGTATTAGTCGCTTTGGGTATGTGGACACATTATTTTTCGGCGATTGTTTGGGTTGCACATTGGATATGGCGAGCAGATGTAATACGTCGAATTGCAAGCAAAAGAACTTTCTTTAAATTATTCTTTTCAAAACAATGGATTTTGGCACACGTTATCGCCATATTAATATATATACCTTGGATGCCTTTCTTTTTTAGCCAGACATTTTCGGTGACAGTACTTGGCTTTTGGATTCCGGCAGTCAATTCAAGCACACCACTGAGCTTTTTAACAGAGTTTATTTATTACAAAGAACCGTTAGAAACAGCTGGTTGGCAAGCGTTAGGATTATGGGTTGCGGTAATCTTGTTGGGTGTTTTGGCGTTCAAAGTATATAGAAATTTAGATAAAGCAATGCAACAATCATATCGATTGGTTCTAACGCTGGCCTTTTTGCCGATGGTGATTTTGTTCGTTATTTCGACTCCGCCATTTCGAGCGCTGTACGTCGATAGGTATCTGATTATTTCAGCCTTAGGCCTAGCGTTGTTTATTGGTGTTACGCTGGCTCTGGGTTACAAATTTATGCGCCCTTTATGGCAGGTCATAACAACAGTTTTGATTGTTGGACTATTTTTGACTGGGATTGGAAATGTTTGGAATCTTGGGAATTGGAACAAAAATTCAAAGGATACAAATCAGACTCGTGAAATCGTACAGGTCGTAGCCTCTGAAACAACCAAAAATCAACCGATTATCGCATTGACTCCTTGGCTTTTTTATGAAGCAGTATTTTATGAGACCGACAGTAACCCGATATATTTCTTGGACCAGTCGTCATATGTAATTGGTTCCCTGGAAATGTTGAAAAATAGCGATGCCCACAAGATAAAGGATATTTCTGAATTTGCAAAGGCTAATCCAATAATTTGGCATATCGGGTACATCCGCGGTGGTGAACTGACACCGCCGTACGATAATTGGGAACAACTTCAAAAAATAATTATCAATGATCCGTTCAGTAACAATCCCGAGTATGAGGCAGTTCAATACAAAATTACTGGCGTGTAATAATAAAATTATCTAGGGCGCTTAAGGGCTATTTTTCGGGCGAGTTCGGCAAGACGGTCGTCAATGATATCTTCGTTAAATTCGCCATACTTTTTGACAACAGCTTTTTCTATCGAAAAATCGGCAATCGCAGTGTTTTTTGGTAACAATGAGCCGTGCAAATAACTTCCTATAACATTTTTATAACGAGCGCCCTCGCTGTCATCGCTGGTATTATTACCCGCGCCTAAACGAACGTGACCTAGTGCTGAAACTTTATCTCCTAGATAAGTTTGGCCACTGTGGTTTTCGTAACCGATAATATCGCCAAACTGTTCGCTATGGGTAATAATATTGCCAATCAAGCGTTCAGACTTTGCAAAAGTTTCGATGTCAAGTAGCCCAATGCCTTCGATAATTTCGCCCTCAGCGGTTTTAAAAAACTTGCCAAATAATTGGTAAAGTCCACAAATCATCAGCATTGGTGTACCATTTTTTGCCAGTTCACATAATCGCGGTCCAATTCCGACCAAATCCTTTTGAATTTTAGTTTGACCGCTGTCTTGGCCACCGCCTCCAACGATAATATCTATGTCGTCAGGTAATTTGTCGCCTCTGTTATATTCAATAATTTGAGGTTTATAGCCGTGCCATTCAAGTCTTTGCTGTAAAACTAAAACATTTCCGTGATCGCCATAAATATTCATATCGTTTGGATACAAATGTAAAATGACAATAGTTTTGTCGTTCATCCCGTTAGAGCCTCCAACATAGTTTGGCGTTAATCAGGTCAATATATTTACTATTAACTATTAAGTTATGCATAACTTTCGATAAGGTTCTAATGGGACTCATTTAATATCCTCTACATCTGTTATTTTCGATAAGACTCGGCGAATAGTCAGCATTGCAGTATATGTACAATATATTCGCAGTGGGCGATTTTTAGTGCCAGCGATAAATTGTTTGAGGGCTTTATCTAAATTTGGTTCAATCTTGTGAATTGGAACATTGTCATATTGCAGGCGCAACGCCATATCGTAAGCTCGAATACCCGAAACTTGGTCAACTCCACTTTGAGCCAAACTGGTAAAATCGACGTCCCATAACCACGACATATCACGTCCATCGGCGTAATTATCATTTATGGCAATCATAGTTGAATAGCCTGATGGGGCAAAAGATTTTAACCCAAGTCGGAAGCCTGATGGGTTTTTGACTAAAATGAGTTCTAGTGATTGCCCGTCCAAATCAAATGTTTCACCACGCCCAAAAGCTGGTGTTATTTTTGACAATGAATTGATTAATTTTGCCTGGTCTAGGTCTTTGCCGACAATTGCCCGAACAAGTGCCAAAGCCGCCGCCGCATTAAAGACGTTGTATATGCCGGTCAGTTTTAGTTTTGTTGTGACTGTTGTGCCGTCAATTGTAAATGTGGCAGAATCTGTCGCAAATTTTGATAATACTACATCAGCTTTTGTTGTTTTACCAGATTTTGAAGACTTACTATGTAAATTATCGTCGCTTGGGAAAATAAATAAAAGGTTGTCGTCTAACCCAAAAAAACTAACTTTTTGATTGTCTAGGGACCTAGCAATACCTGCAATTCGCGCATCTTCGCGATTTAAAACAACCGTATCAGTTGTTGCATCGGCAATATGACGAAGCAGGTTAGTGGTATAGTCAATTTCGCCAAAGCGATCTAATTGATCGCGCATTACATTCAGAATCAGGCTATATTTAGGCGGAATTTTGTCAACAAATTGAACAGCGTGAGCTTCGTCAAGTTCTAGCACGGCTATATCTGAATGAAGGTTGCCATAAATATCAATATCACCCAGTAACGCTGCTGCCACACCGCGCGTAAAATTACTACCAGTTCGATTGGTAAACACCTTAAGTCCTTGACCTTCCAGT
>CAZIHK010000093.1:0-2984 GCA_964539035.1 uncultured Candidatus Saccharibacteria bacterium
GTATATCTAATACATCAAAACCACTAACTTTAGGCATCATCGCATCTAATAGTATTAAATCTGGCCTAAACTCTATTGCTGCTGCTAGGGCATCTTCGCCGTTTGGTACCCTTTTTACGCTAAAGCCCTCTGCCTCTAAGCGTGTTTGATAAACGCCGGCCAACCCATCGTCGTCTTCGACTAGTAATATTTTTTTGTGATGATCGCTTTGTTGTAAGTCCATAATTACTATCTTAAACCAAAAATTATCACTCTACAAGACCATTAGCGTTTAAGTAGTTGCTCTTTTGCATAATCAAGCTGTTTATCTGCCTTTGCTTTTATATCTTCGTCTGTTAGTACAACCTTAAAATTAGGCTCAATACCCTCTTTATCGATATTCTTACCAGATGGTGTATACCAGCGGGCCACTGTAACTTTAAGCACGTCGCCACCTTTAAAGCTATTAAATTCTTGCACGCTACCCTTACCAAACGAAGTGATGCCAACCACTGTTGCTACTTTATTGTCTTTCAAGGCCCCGGCTGTTATTTCGCTAGCACTAGCGCTGCCCTCGTTAATTAATACTATAGTTGGGATACCCACGAGTTGGCCATCCCCTTGCGCCGAGAAACTCTGTACAACTTTGCCGGCACGCTTTTCTTCGAGTATTAGTTGGCCATCCTTTAGCCATTGATTCGATACAGAAACAGCAGAGTTTAGATATCCGCCAGGATTATTACGCATATCCAAAATAACACCCTTTACGACTTTTTCTTTAAATTGCTTGGCGGCAGTATCAACTAAACCTGCAGTATCTTCGGAAAATCTCGAAATTTTTATATAACCAATATTGTCATCTAATATTTTGTAATCGACGCTAGGAATAGTTATGGTTTCACGGATAATGGTTAAGTCTAGTCGCTGTTGGTCATCCCTAACTATTGTTAGTTTAACTGGGGTGCCTTTTTCGCCGCGTATCCGTTTCACTGCCTCATCAACACTTAGTCCAGAAGCATCTTGGCCGTCTATTTCGGCAATAACATCTTTGGGTTTAATACCTGCTTTTTCGGCTGGATAACCGCTGATTGGCGAAATAACTACAATATTAGTGCCCTGCTTGCTTAACTCAGCCCCAATGCCCGTGAATGAGCCGTCTAGTTGTTCTTTAAAGTCTTTTGCCTCTCCAGTATCTAAATATGTAGTGTATGGGTCACCAGCGGCTTCTACTAAACCCTTTTTCATCCCTGTCATTAATGCATTTTCGTCTAACTTGCCATCATATTTACGTCTTAAGGCTTGATAAACTTCATTGACACTACTGTAATCTAAGCGTTCTGGCAAATTTTTATTAGCAGGTACTGCTTTATGGACAAAATCGACAGTCCAATCACCTTTACCAAATTCTAGGCCAGACACAAAAACTAGCCCTATAAATAAAACGCTTATAAAGCCAGTTATAAACCACTTTAATTTGCGATGTGGTCTTTTGCCTCGTTTTTGTTGTTCACTAAAAGCCATACCGCTTTAGTTTATCATGCGCGCCTGATTAACCAATAAAATTATTACTGAAAATAGATATACTCATTCGCCATTTCAGAGTAGCCAGGTGTTAGCAGCCGCTCGTCATAACGACCGTCTTGAACGTAGTTGTATTCACTAATTCGTATTTGACCATCTGGATATATTTCTTCTACAAAGCCAACATGACCATAACCCCCACCTGTCCAAACAGCTGCTGCGCCAACTTTTGGAGTTGAGCCTGTTGGTATGCTTAGTGCTCGGGCACTACCTGGCCAGTGCTTGGCATTACCCCATAGACCAAGAGCCGGGAAATTTGGCATGAAGTGACCAGTTGAAGCAACGCGCCAGGCTGTAAATGATGTACACGAACGCATACACATACCCCACGGATCAAAACCAGGACAACTATAGAATCCTGCGTCCCAAGGCTGTTCATTCTTATAAGGATAACCCCCATCGGAACCAACAATAACTTTGGATCTAGATATAATTTCGCGGTTTATTGCTAATTGTTTGGCTTTTAAATCGTCTGCAATCGTACGATAACGAGACTCTTCACCCTGTGTTTGAACAAGCAAAGTTTCTCGTTCGCCCTTTGCGGCAGCCAAACCCTGCCTTATTGCTTCCTGTTGAGACAAAAGCTTTTTTTGCTCTTGCTGTTGAGTTTGTATCTGTTGTTTGAGGACAATTACCTTTTCTGTTGAGGTTTGTATGCCACTTTTTAAGCGCTCTAAATATGTTTGGTCATTAATGAATTGGCTGAAACTGTCACTACCGACTAGCAATTCTATTGAAGAAGCGCCACCTTTTTTATATAGGGCCTGCAGACTAGCTTTTAACAGCTCTTTTTGCCTGTCTAGCTCTACTTGAGCTTTTTCTAAATCTTTGGCAAGTTGTTGTAATTTAATATTTATCAATTGTATCTGCGCGTCTGCTTGCTGAATTTGCAAATCATATTCGGCAATTTTGCCCTTTAAAGTGTCAGCTTCACTGGCCAATTGACTAGCTTTTTGGTTGTTTTGATTAATTTGGTCTTGTAGAACATTTGCCTGGTCTCTTAGCTCGTTAATAGTAGCAGCGTGGCTTAAACTACCTTGCGATAATACAGAGACAGCTAAAACGCTTATGATGAACATAGCGCCAATAATATTTTTAGTGTTTTTTACTTTTGTCTGTTTTTTCATGGCTCTGAGCCAGTTACTTAACACTTATAGATACTATCAAAAAAAACGCTTATGGTCAAGCCAGTTTAAGAAGTTAAACTTATAATTACCAGTGTTTTAGCTTAAGATGCTTTTCCATTGCAAACATACTAGAGACCACACCGACAAGGATGCCAAGCAGTATTGCCCCAGCATATAAAGCAGCCAAAACTCTAAATTCTGTAAAGAACTTGTAGGTTTCGCTGAATTCGGCTTGGTTAGAAATTTTGTTGCCAAGAGAATAAATTGCAGCTATTACGACACTTGCAGATATAACTC
>CAZIHK010000094.1:0-8331 GCA_964539035.1 uncultured Candidatus Saccharibacteria bacterium
AGAGACAGCCCCAATAATATATCTAGCAGTTCAATTGACTCTTCAGAAATTGACTCTATAGCAAAACAAATTAAACAAGACTTTTCATCTGTTGAAAAACATAAAGTCCAAGCTTTGAATGCAGATTCAGTTAGCCCCAAAACAGATACTCATGGCGTTTTAGAACATAATGATGTTATACATATAGATAAAGATGGCAATATTAGTTACGACACATAATAGACGGGTTATTATTGTATAATTTAGTTTCTAATAATGTCTTTTATGGGGCTTAATAGCCAATTTTTTGATAGATTTGAAAAGAAGCTCAATTACCAAACCGGCTAAAAAACCTACCAAGAAAAGAGATATAAAAACTATTGGAGTCACAGAAAAGCCTATTCTTTTTGCAACTACAATTATTATGATGCTGCCTATTAAGGCAAATAAACTACCAGCAAAAATACCACTAGGCCTGGCAACAGTTTTTGCGCCGACCTCACTTATTGATTCGATATTTTGCTGATGGATAAATTTACTAAAATTGGCCTGCATTTTAGGTAGTGTTTGTTGTACATTTTTAATTGTGTTTTTATAAGTTTGTGCTTTAAGCTGCCTGGTCATGTGTAATTGAGGTGTGGGCGGGGAGGTGTTCATCTCGACCTTTTGGTCTAGAGCTTCTTTAGATAAAGCTTGCTTTTCGATACCGTGCCTTATTGATCCTAGTTTTTCGGTACGTTCATTTAGATTATTTTCTGGTGTAGACTGTAGTGTCTCTGAGTGGTTTTTGAGACTCTCTGTACTTCCTATAGCATGTTCATGATTACTTGGTAATTTTTCGCTCATTTAGATCCCTCCTGCGCTGTATTCTTGATGTATCATCTCAAGTTCTTTAGAAAGTAGCTTGTTGCGATAAAAGAAATATCCAATTATGATTGCTGCAAAGGATGTAATTAGCATACCCGTACCTGGCCCGGTGTTGGGTAGGGTATTTAAAGTTTGTTCAATAACTTTTGTAGCTGGTTTATCTAATTTAACATTAATGGTTCGGCCATAAATATTTTGAATCACAAAATCATACGATAATGGATCTGAAGCAGAAACAGGGGTAGATGGCAGCGGGTTTTTTACTTTAACGGAAAAGTTTTTTTGAATTTTACTGTTAGCTGGGATATTAACTGGATCCCATGTTAAGTAGTTGGTTAGTTTATCAAAATGGGCATCGCCAATATCTATTAAATCAGCATATTCTAAAATGTCATTAATACTTTCGCCGTATTCACCACTAAGTTTTAAATTGTTAACATTGCCATCTCCGTTGTTAATCACATAGATAGTGTATTTTAATGTATCACCTGGTTTTGCAATTGTATTGTTAGCATTGCTAATGTTTTGGCTAATATTAGCTACAGATTTATCTGTGCTTAATATTGGAGTGCCTGTAGGGGTAGGTGTGGGTGGAGGCGCAGTTGGAGATGCTGTCGGGGTAGGTCTAGTTGGTGTAGGTGTCAGTTTGGTGGGGGTTGATGTAATAGTCGTGGGGGTAGGTGTAATTGGCGGTATGACATTAACGCATCTGGCAGTATCCGGTTCATCAACACTAATTACTGGTATGCCGTTAGCTGATATATTTGCGCTATTGCACACTTTATCTACGTCGACCTGGCCAGACAGTTTTAATCTTAATTTAATAAAAAACCACTTAGTTGTAGGTGGCAATACGCTACCGTCATTATCAATAGCCCAACTTAAGCTTTGGCCGTCTCGGTTGAATTTAAGGTCTATATTGCTTGCGTAGCTGACATAGTCATAATATTTCGACAATCTATCATCTATTTTTACGTCTTTTGCAGAATTGCCACCACTATTTCTAAACTCAATATTATACTCGACTATATCTCCGGGGTTAATATTATTTGGTGAGGTGTGTTTTTTCATTATTTCTAATTTTGGTTTTAGTGCGCCTCTTTCAAAAACAATATTGCCGCAGCCATCTATAATTATCCAAAATCTAAAACCGTGCTGGCTGGTACCGGTTAGAGTGTCATAGCTACTCTCTAAACCGTCATTATCCCAAGACTTAAGCGGTCTTTGATAGATACCGCCATTTGCAACGCCATCAATATTTACGAAATTATCTATACCTGGCGAGGTACTACGTCCGGTGCTCGCATAATCTTTATCATGCGACCCAATTTTTTGATGTGTTGCAGCCGAAATCTGATCTAAACCAATTCCGTAGTGGTTATATATTGCCCTTATGTCAGTACGACCCAACTCATCACGATTATTACGATAGGCCGTCATCAATTGGTCTTTACTGCTAGCTCCGTAAATAATGTCATTTGAGCTAGTGGCAAGTGATGGTTTAGGGGGAGAGACAATAGCAAATAATTGCACAAATAACACCATGGCAAATAGTACAAAACCAGCCCGGCGGAGGGCTTGTTCTTGTCGCAAGCGATGTAAATAAAAAGTTAATTGACCCATCATCGATGGATGGTATGGAATGTTTGATACTATTTTTCTAAACATATTTGACTGTCTTTTTTATTAATATGTATACGCTTGCTATCTTCATAAGTATTCAAGCACATTAATATGTGTTCTATCAAGTAGCTAATGGTTGTAAATTTGCCCCGCAACACCTATAATGTTAGTTAACTAGTAAAAAGTTAAGAGAATAAAAGAGGGTATGGCTAAACAAAAAACACCATCGGCTGAATATAATGCTGACCAAATTCAGGTCCTAGAAGGACTCGAGCCTGTAAGAAAACGACCGGGTATGTATATTGGTGGTACGGGCCAAGAGGGTCTACATCATTTAATTAAAGAAATCGCAGATAATTCAATTGACGAAGCTATAGCAGGTGAGGCATCAGAAGTTACTGTCAATCTTCTTGAAGACGGAGGGATCATGGTTGCCGATAATGGGCGTGGTATCCCTGTAGATACTCATCCTAAAACAGGCAAAAGCACCTTAGAAACCGTACTAACAATATTGCATGCCGGCGGTAAGTTCGGTGGTGGAGGCTATAAGGTATCTAGTGGTTTACATGGCGTTGGTATGAGTGTAGTTAATGCACTTTCTTCCAAATTTATTGCTGAGGTACACAAAAACGGCAAGCTATATCGACAAAGTTATGAGCGTGGTGTGCCTACAACAGAATTATTAATAGTAGGCGAGACCAACCATAGTGGTACTACGATTAAATTTTGGCCAGACGACCAGATATTTCAAGAAACTAAATTTGATTACGCTTGGGTAGTTGATTATTTAAGACATCAAGCCTACTTAACAAAAGGTGTCAAGACAACCGTTTTTGATGATTTGAGTGGTGAAAACTATAGTTTTTATTTTGAGGGTGGTATACAAAGCTATGTTAGGCACTTGAACCTTGGCAAAGATGTGGTTGGCGACAAAGTCTTTTATGTAGATAAACAGATAAACGATGTTGGCATAGAGATTGCCCTGCAATATAACGATAGTTTTAACGAAATAGTAAAGGCTTTTGCCAATAATGTTTTTAACCCCGACGGTGGTACACACTTAATTGGTTTTAGGACTGCGTTAACAAGAGTAGTCAACGATTATGCTCGTAAAAATGGCCTGCTTAAAGAAAAAGAAGAAAATTTAACTGGTGAAGATTGCCGCGAAGGCCTTACGGCTGTAATTTTAGCTAAAATACCAGACCCGCAATTTGAAGGCCAAACCAAGAACAAGCTTGGCAACCCTGAGATTAGGGGTTATGTAGATAAAGTTATGGCCGAATACTTCTCTTACTATTTAGAGGAGAACCCCACCGTAGCTAAGGGTGTTATTAATAAAGCGTTGCTTGCTTCTAGGGCTCGCAAAGCAGCCCGTGCAGCAAGGGACAACATTATTCGCAAAGGTGTGCTAGAGGGTGCCTCTATGCCTGGCAAGCTGGCCGATTGTTCATCAAAAGACCCCGCTAACTCTGAGCTTTATTTAGTAGAGGGCGATTCTGCTGGTGGTTCGGCAAAAGGAGGCAGAGATAGCAAGACCCAGGCAATTTTGCCTTTAAGGGGCAAGGTGTTAAATGTCGAAAGAGCTCGATTAGATAAAATGCTCGCCAACAACGAAATTGTAAGCTTAATTAAGGCATTGGGTGTAGGCATAGACGAGCAATTTAATATGGATGGCCTTAGATACCACAGAGTAATTATTATGACCGATGCTGATGTCGATGGTTCCCATATAAGTACCTTGCTTTTAACTTTCTTTTTTAGATACTTGGGCCCGATAATAGATGGCGGGCATCTATATTTAGCAAAACCGCCATTGTATTTGCTTAAAAGCCAAGGTACTAAAAAACAATATGCTTATTCTGACAAAGAAAGAGATGAAATTGTCGATAAAATGATAAAAGAGCGCATAGAAAACGGTACTAAAGTAGATAAAACTGACGATCGCAAAAAACAGGCAGGTTTAAGCGATATACAGCGCTATAAAGGTCTCGGCGAAATGGATGCAGACCAGCTTTGGGAAACAACAATGAACCCCGAAAACAGAGTATTAATTCAGGTACGGGTTGAGGATGCAGAAAAAGCTGATGCGATATTCAGTAAGCTGATGGGTCAAGAAGTAGAATTACGTAAAAACTTTATTCAAAGTCGTGCTAAATTTGTGAAAGATTTGGATGTTTAAAATGGAAAACGAAAAAAGTTCCACACCAGATATAGAAATAATTGATAACAACCAAAAGCATTCACGAGTTTTGGAACTGAGTACAGTCGAAAATGTGATGGAAGATAGTTATTTGCGCTATTCCATGAGCGTAATAGTAGCCAGAGCGTTACCAGATGTTCGTGATGGTCTCAAACCGGTGCATCGAAGAATATTATATTCTATGGAAAAAAATGGCTGGAAGCCAGGTTCTAAATTTATTAAAAGCGCTCGTATAACTGGTGATGTGATGGGTAAGTATCATCCGCATGGCAACGTAGCAATTTATGATGCGATGGTCAGATTGGCGCAATATTGGTCTACAAGGTATCTTCTAGTCAATGGTCAGGGTAACTTTGGCTCGATGGATGGTGATCCACCCGCTGCTGAGCGCTATACGGAAGCTAGGATGGCTAAAGCAGGCCAAGCACTACTAGAGGATATCGACAAAGAGACAGTGCCTTTTAGGGAAAATTATGATGGTTCAGAACAAGAACCTGAAGTATTACCCGCAAAACTACCAAACTTGCTACTCAATGGGCAAGTCGGTATTGCAGTTGGTATGGCAACATCAATCCCTCCTCATAACTTAAATGAACTAGTTGATGCAATTTTATGTTTGATAGATAACCCAGAGGCTGAATTAGACGATTTACTCGAGTGTGTAAAAGGCCCAGACTTCCCAACGGGGGGTATAATATTTGGCAAAAATAGCCTTAAAGAAGCATATGCCACTGGACGTGGTGGTGTAGTAGTTAGGGGCGTTGCCGATATCGAAGAACGCTCTAAAAAAGGCTCTCACCGCATAGTCATTAGCGAGATTCCATATGCCCTTAACAAAGCCAGCTTGCTAGAAAAGATTGCCGAACTTGTTAAAGATAAAAAGATAAACGGCATATCTGACATAAGGGACGAAAGCGCCAGGGGGACTGTTCGTATAGCTATAGATCTAAAAAAAGATGCCTATCCAAAAAAGATTCTTAACCAGTTATATAAACTTACTCCGCTCCAAACATCTTTCCACTTTAATATGCTTGCTTTAATTGATGGCCTACAACCAAGGGTGCTTGGGCTGGCAGATATATTAACTGAATACATTAAACATCGGCAGGTAGTAGTAAGACGAAGAATTGAATTTGAGCTAAGAAAAGCCGAAGCAAGAGCTCATATACTTGAAGGCTTAACAACCGCACTTGATCACATTGACGAAGTAATTGCCACAATTCGTGCCAGCCAAACCACTGAAGAGGCCCAAGCGAACTTGATACTTAAGTTTAAGCTATCCGAAATACAGGCAAAAGCAATCCTTGCTATGCAGCTTAGAACATTAGCAGGCTTAGAGAGAAAGAAGATAGAAGACGAACTTGCTGAGCTCAAAGAACTGATAAAAGAACTGAAAATTGTATTAGCAGATGAAAAGCGAATATTTGCAATAATAAAAGACGAACTTGCCGAGCTCAAAGAAAAATTTGGTGATGATAGACGAACTAAAGTAATACCGCAAGAATTGGGTAAATTTAGCGACGAAGAATTAATCCCAGACGAACAGGTTGTAATCACCCTTACATCAGCCAACTACATAAAGCGAAGCCCAGAGGCAGAATATAAAAAGCAAGGTCGTGGCGGTAAGGGCCGACGTGGCATGAAGACGCGTGAAGAAGATATTATTGAACACGTTGTACTAACAAGTACACACGACTTTATACTATTCTTTACTAATAAGGGAAGGGTTTTTAGGCTAAAGGCCTACGAAGTACCAACAGCCGGCTTAAACGCCAAGGGCGTGGCTATCGTTAATCTGTTGCAGTTGCAACCAGAAGAAACAATTAATTCACTCATAAGAGTTAGCCGTGAAAACGAAAATGGATACTTGTTCATGTGTACTACAAAGGGAGTTGTTAAAAAAACAGCTTATGAACAGTATAAAAATGTAAGAGGTTCAGGGCTGATTGCAATTAATCTAGATGATGGTGATGAACTTCGTTGGATAAGATTCAGCAACGGTGATGATGAGGTTGTTATATCTACCTCTTTAGGTCAAGCTATTCGCTTCCACGAAAAGGATGTTAGGCCAATGGGTAGGGTCTCTAGAGGCGTAAGGGGTATTAGGCTACGGCCAACTGACCAAGTAATCGGAATGGATTTAGTAACAGAAGATTCAAATATATTTGTTATTAGCGAATTAGGCTACGGTAAGCGAACTAAGGTATCGCAGTTTACGGCTCATGCTCGTGGTGGCGTTGGTATTAGATCTGCAGTAGTAAATACCAAAACTGGTAAATTGATGGGTGTTGCAAACTTAGTTGATAAATCAAACGAAGTTATTATAATATCTTCACAAGGCCAGACAATTAGATTGGGCTTAAAAAACATACCAGCTTTAGGTAGGGCTACCCAAGGCGTTAGAATAATGAGACTTAATGATGGTGATACGGTTGCTTCGCTAGCTTTGGTTCATGAGACAATAGTAGAGGTAGAAGAAGCGGAAGCGGATGCCGACAAGGCTGAAGATAATAAGAAGAAGTAGCTATGAAAAATTACATATACTTAATTGCACCAGTGATAGGCTGGCTGGCGGCTCAGGGTATAAAGTTTATACTTACTCTTAGAAAGGACGGCATTAGCTGGGCTGATGCTTTGCAGTCAGGAGGTATGCCAAGCTCGCATACTTCGTTTATGGTGGCAATTTCTACAGTTATTGGTATTAATCTGGGAGTAGGTAGTGTAGAGTTTGCGATAATTATTGCAATTACAGCGATAATTATTTACGATGCGGTTGGTGTTCGCAAAGCTACCGGTGAACAAACGACTGCAATTAGAGAACTCGCTAAACATGACAATAAAAAATTGTCAACTTATATCTCTAATGCTAAAGGTCATAGCTTGTCTGAGGTCGTAGTAGGTGGATTGGTCGGATTGCTTGTTGGTTTGCTCACAAATATTGTAATTGGATAAATGTTGATATAGTTACAACATAATTGGCAAAGAATTAACTTGACCTAGACCACCCTTTAGGGTATTCTGACATCTGTTGCTTTTGAGGTGCTCTGTTAAGGTGCCTTAAAAAAATCGAACGTTAAAAATTGAGTAGTGCAGCGTCAACGTCAGTTGAACGTTTTTAATTTTTTAAATTCGTATCTTTTTTGGAGAGTTCGATCCTGGCTCAGGATGAACGCTGGCGGCGTGCCTAATACATGCAAGTCGAGCGGCAGCATGCTTCTCACCGAGGTTCTAAGTAATATCTTGGAGCTTTAGTGAGAAGTGATGGCGAGCGGCGGACGGCTGAGTAACGCGTAGGAATATACCCCAAAGTGAGGGATAACTGCCCGAAAGGGTGGCTAATACCGCATATGGTCTTCGGATTAAAGGATTTATCCGCTTTGGGAATAGCCTGCGTTCGATTAGCTAGTTGGTGAGGTAATGGCTCACCAAGGCGACGATCGATAGCTGGTCTGAGAGGATGATCAGCCAGACTGGAACTGAGACACGGTCCAGACTCCTACGGGAGGCAGCAGTAGGGAATTTTCCACAATGGGCGAAAGCCTGATGGAGCAACGCCGCGTGCAGGATGAAGGCCTTAGGGTCGTAAACTGCTTTTATAAGTGAAGAATATGACGGTAACTTATGAATAAGCACCGGCTAACTACGTGCCAGCAGCCGCGGTC
>CAZIHK010000095.1:0-3429 GCA_964539035.1 uncultured Candidatus Saccharibacteria bacterium
ATTTTCTCCTTGTAAACTAAAAGGACACCCGTACTTATGGTGTCTAAGCCAACAGCAGGTTTTGCCCTACTGAGTTCGTACGGATGCCCATTTATTGGCAAAACCGCACGAATCTCGTGCAATAAACGCTGTCAGCTTAGACTCTTTGATTATAGACCACACAGAACCTCCCGCATAGCTTAAGGATGCCAGAAGAGGTAAAATTAATAACAGTATGAATATTAAAATGAGCAAGAAACTTCAAGACTACAGAGAACAGAAGCATCGTTTGTATTGGCATTATTACTTTTTGAAACGTGACCCCGACTTCAAGGCCGATACAGAAAAGCTTGATAATCAAATTGCAATTCAGCTTGAAAATGGGGAAATCATTCCAGTAACAGGAATTGATGATTTTGATTATCTTCATGATCCCGAAAAGGAAAGAAAGATAAAACTAATCGAGCAGTTCCAGGAAAAATGGCATATATATTGGCATCACGATTTACTCAGTTACCTTATTCGTGGCAACAAGGACGATATACCCGCTATGATAAGAGGTAATGTGGGATTAAAAACAGATAAGAAAAGCAATTTATTTCAAGCTACCATCCCATTTTCTGCAACAAAAAACGATATAGATATTCTCTGGCTACTCATACGTTCAGAGCAACAAGATATGGGCATAGATATATCAAAGAAGCCACACTACGACATCATAAAACGTAATGGCGAAATAGCATATTGTATGTGGAAATTAAGGCGGAATAATGTTGGATGGGCTCAGATAATAAGAGTAGTGAATGAACAGTTTAAAAGAGATTTTGATAATGATACTACGGCGAAAAAGTTCCTGAAGTCCAACGGGCTCTTTTTGTAAAGGGTCAATATCTAGGTACATATAGACCCACTATTTTTAGGTTGATTAGTCGTAAAATGAACTCATATTTTATTAAGGAGTATGAGTATGAACCAATCAGAATTAACAGATACGCAGGACATGGGGCTTGCGATTGCACTGTTGTGTATGTCGTATGAACTAATTAGCCTCGAGGGCAACTCTCGAAATAGTAGAGTGACTTTCCGTTTCCTAAACGAGGCGGGCATTAATGAAGCCACGCAAGAATACTGGAGTGGTAAATTACTAGTAAGCGCTAAAAGCTACTGGAACGAGTCAAAAAACCTTAAAACGAGGCTGTATAGCCTAGGTTAGACATGCAGCTTACTAATAAACAAGTAGATAGTTATGTGAAGCTTTACGAGGTCACGTTTAGTAAGGCTATTTCACATCAAGATGCGCTTGAGCAGGGGCTAGCACTTGTTTATTTAGTGGGCATAATCGCTAAAAATAATGAAAATGAGAATCAATATGACAGATCAACACAAGTTTGCAAATAAGTGGTCGCCTGCCATCGAAGAGCATGGCTACACAAATATTCCCAACCTGTTGTTATTTAAGCGAAAGGCACTAAATATCACGGTAAGCGAACTGCTAGTCATTATGTGCATCGTGTCGTATAGATGGGATGGAAGAGATCCTTGGCCAAGTGAGGCGTCAATCAGCAAACGTGCCCATATTTGCCCCAGATCAGTCAGGCGGCTCGTTAGCTCACTTGAGAGCAAACAACTCGTCACAAGGGCCCACAGACGGGGACAAACGAATTTATATCAGATATCACCTTTGATACGAAGATTAGACCAATATGCCACATCTATCCTCCCTGCTGGCAAGAAACGTCCGCCAGGAGAGGACAAAAAGCGTTTCGCAGGGCGGACAAGGCTATCCGCCAAAGAAGACTCAATGGAATTAGACCCATTAATAAAACCCATTAATAAAAGTGGGGAGCTTGAAAGCCTTAAGGAAATAATCGGCAAACACTCCATTAGGCCAAATGATCGAGCCGACAAAGGTTGATGAATGTCTATTAGAGGTATAAAGTGTTGACGTGTTACAAGGAGAAGAGATGAAATATATAGCCTATATGCGTAAGTCGACACCTGGTAAGGAGCGTCAATCTTTATCAATACGTCAACAAAGAGAAAAAATCAAAGAACAGTTTGGTGATTTAAATATTGTCGAATGGTTGTTTGATGAACAGTCAGCGTTTAAATTAGGTAGGCCAGCATTTAAGCAAATGATTGACATGCTGGATAGCGGTAAGGCCGATGGAGTTGTTGCATGGCATCCAGATAGACTATCACGCAATGAGATAGATGCTGCAGCGATTACGTATAGGTTAAGGAGTGGTATTAAAGACCTTAAGTTCTGTTCCTACTCCTTCGAATATTCTCCAGAGGGTGTAATGATGCTTCAGCATATCATGAGCAACTCGCAATATTTTTCAGCAAAACTTGGCAAAGACGTAAAGCGTGGAAATGATGGTAGACATAAGATGGGCTGGCTAACTTATCGTGCTCCAGAGGGCTGGTTAAACGTTCGTGATCCTGATGACATAGAACATGGTATCCAAGTAAAAGACGAGCTTCGTTTTCCGCTTCGTCGCAAGATGTGGGATTTGATGCTTACTGGCGACTATAGCGTTCCAGATATTATGCGAATTGCAAATGATGAATGGCATTATATGACAAGGGCTACAAAAAAAGTACCCAGTCATCCTCTTAATGCCGCTGCTGTATACAAAATGTTTACAAACATACGTTACGCTGGCCGCATACCGCTGCCTAGGTGCCCTGGAGAGACTGTCGGGGCAACTTATCATCAGATGGTAACAGAGACTGAATACGACCGTGTACAGGTGTTATTAGGCAATAAAGGTAGGCCACGCCAAATGCACAAGCCGAACTTCAACTATAAAGGTGTAATGTTTTGCGGTGAATGTGGTTGTAGTATAACTGCAGAAGCAAAAAACATTAAGTTGGCGAGTGGGGAAGAAAAGCATCTGGTCTACTACCACTGCACTCACAAACGCCCCTGTAGCCAAAGAAAGAATCTAGAAGAAGCTAATCTTGAGCAACAGTTCCATGAAGTTGTAAATAGCTATCAAATATTACCAGAGTTTGAGAAGTGGGCTATCGAGGTTATTAAGTCCATGAATCATAACGAGGCTGAGGAGCGTGAACAAGTTATTCGTATGCAGGAAAACTCTCTGGCTGATGCACGGCGAAGGTACGATAGGTTGGTAGATTTAGCGACTACGGATGCAATTAGAGAGGACGTATTTAGGGCAAAAAGTGACAAAATACAGCGAGACATCAGCGAGAACGAGCAAAAACTAGAAATAACACAAAGACATGCATCGGACTGGCGCAAGTCGCTAAACGAAGTAATTGATTTGATAGCACATTGCCGTGAACTCTTTGAATCGGGCGATGCCATTGTTAAAAAAGATATAATAAAAAATCTAGGTTCGAAGTGCGTTATTTTTGACGGAAAAGTAGTATTAACACCGCATCCATGGCTTATACCCGTACAAAATCATTATTCAAAAC
>CAZIHK010000096.1:0-3151 GCA_964539035.1 uncultured Candidatus Saccharibacteria bacterium
CAATCCAGCACCAGACAACAACTATTTATCTACATTTTTTAATAATATTTAATTTATTGATTTTTGCTGCGAGGCAAATCATGAAAAGGAGAACAAATTATGCGTAAACTAATTTCATTAATACGACGCGCCCCTAAACGAACCAGTGCATTAATTGCCATTATTGCAGCTGCAATTATCGTTCCGGCAACATTATTTGCTTGGGGACCAACCCGTCCAACCTATACGATGGCAAGTCCGGCCGATCATATTACATTTAACTCGATTACCGATAACCCAAATATCGGTGACGAACGTAATTTTGTCGGTATTCGCGAAACTGGCACAAGTAATGCTTGGTCAGACGATATGACTGTCGTAAGTGGCAAACAATATACGGTTCGGATGTACGTTCATAACAACGCCGCAGCCAACCTGAACCTAACTGCCACAGGTGTAACTGCAATGTTTAATTTGCCAGTAACGACTGGCAAATCGATTCAAGTTAGTGGTTATTTGAATTCCAGCAATGCAACCCCAGGCGAAGTCTATGATCATGCGATTTTTAACAGTGCCGAGGATTTTAACTTGGCCTATGTTAGTGGCAGCCTACGATACGAGAATAACGTATCAACCTTTAGTTTACCTGAAAGTATTTTCACTAGTTCGGGTGCACTACTTGGTTATAATTCAATGAACGGTAATATTCCTGGTTGTGTTCAATATGCTGGCTATGTCTCATTTACGGTCAATCCCCAATTTGCTGCTCCACCAAAACCAACATCTAACTTTACAATGAGCAAACTTGTTAGTGGTCATGGTGCTAATACATGGGTTAAAAACTACACAGCAGCCCCAGGTGAAACTGTTGATTATTTGATCCAATACAGTAATACTGGCGGTACTCAACAAGATGGTGTCACATTACGTGATACCCTTCCTGCTGGCCAAAGCTATGTTGCAGGCTCGACAATCTTTGCTAATTCCAACTATCCAAACGGAAAACAAGCTAGTGATAACATCGCTAACGGAACCGGCATCAACATTGGCTCTTATACTGCTGGTGCAGGTGCCTGGGCGACGTTTAGCGCAACCATACCAAATAATGATCAATTGCCAACCTGTGGTGCTAATACGGAAACAAATATAGCCAAAGTAACAACTGGTGGTAATTCATTAGAAGATACGGCAACTGTTACTGTTAACAAAGATTGCCCTCCAGAACCTAAGCCTGTCTATACCTGTGATGCTTTGACAGCTTCACTTGTTAGTGGTAGTGAGTATCGATTTAATGGTTCAGCCACTGCTTCGAACGGTGCAACAATCAAAGACTATATATTTGATTTTGGTGATGGTTCAAATAGAACGGTTACAAATCCTAGTGGCGTTTTACATACCTACTCTACTAATAATGGTACGTATACAGCCCGACTAACCGTAACTTTCAATGTCAATGGGAGTGAAAAGACTGTAACTAGCAATGCTTGTACAGTTAATATAACTATTGTTAAACCACCTACACCTGTCTATACCTGTGATGCCTTAACAGCTGAACTAGTTAGTGGTAATAAGTATAAATTTAATGGTCAAGCCACTGCTACTGGTGGAGCTAAGATCGAAAACTATACATTTGCCTTTGGTGATGGTGCTACTTCTACAGTTACTAACCCGTTAGGTGTAACTCATACTTATCCTGATGTTAGTGCGACTTATACAGCTCGCTTGAGTGTGACCTTTAAAGTTGATGGTGCCTTTAGGACTGTAACTAGCAATGCTTGTACAGTTAATGTTGTTGGTGGCAAAACCCCAGTACCACCAATTACGCCAGTAACTCCGGCTGAACTACCAAAGACAGGTATTGGTGAAAATATCGTTGCCCTACTTGGTCTAGGTGCATTAGTAACCAGTACAGGTTATTACGGTGCGTCTCGACGCCGAGTATCAATGTTCAAAAAACGATAACCCGAGTCTGACCGCTCTAGCACCCTAATGCGATTCAGATTACAAAATACCCCGTTTCCAACGGGGCATTTTGTAATCTGATATAATATTAATATATGGGCAAGAATAAAAAGAAACGCAACAAAATCTATACAGGCGCAGACGCAGCCATGACCAAGCCTGTAATTACTCATATTTCGGCCGTCAATCGTAATAAACCTACCCAATGGTGGTTCGATAACAAACGAATCGCCAAACCAGTTCTAATCACATCTGGTATCGTAATTTTCGCCATTATAATAATCATCCAAATCATTCGCATCGCCACTGGTGGTTAATCTACACCCAAACACCTTTGCAAGGTGGCACCTTGCAGTAATAATCTTCCACTATTTATTTTTTGTCTTGGAGTGGTGGCAAGGGCAAGCGAAAACCAAATGTACTTCCTTTGCCTTCGACTGATTCAAAAACAACTTCACCACCATGGGCATCAATTACCTTTTTAGCTAGATAGATACCAACACCTGTGCCATCAGGTCGTCGCACGCGAGCGTTACTAGCTCGATAAAACTTACTAAATAATTGTTCACGTTCATCCAGTGGTACACCAATACCAGTATCTTTGACAGTAAATAACACTTCATTTTTATCAATTGACAAACTAACAGCAATTGTTGAATCCTCGCTGGAGTAATAAATCGCATTATCAGCAAAGTTCATAACTACCTGGCGCATTTTACCTTCGTCTAATTCCATGGTAGGAAAATTTTTCAGTGGTTTATATGTAAATTTCAATCCACGGGCAGTCGCATTAGGTCGCAAGCTGTCAACCTCTTCACTCACCAGTTTTGACAAATTAACCGAACTTTTGTCGATAATAAATTTACCAGTCTGTATCCTAGAGACATTAAGAAAATCATTAATCAAATGAACCATCCGTTCACTGCTCATAAAGGCTTCGTTCAGCAATTTTTTCTGAGGCTTTGTTATCTCGCCAACATCGCCTTCGATTACCATACTAATATAACCTTTGACACTAGTCAGTGGCGTACGCAGTTGATGCGACGCCATACTGATAAATTCATCTTTTACCTTGTCTAATTGACGCAAAACTAGGTTACTGGAACGAAGTTCTTTGGTGGCATTAGCGACCTTTTGCTGCAATGTAGCATTCAATTCACGTATTTCTTGAACCGCCAAGGCATTTTGAATTGCAATTATCAATTCGTCC
>CAZIHK010000097.1:0-12606 GCA_964539035.1 uncultured Candidatus Saccharibacteria bacterium
ATCTACACCTCTCTATTCGTCGGCAGCGTCAGATGTGTATAAGAGACAGTTGTTATTTAAATAAGTAATTGACATATTAGCGAAAGCATGATAGTATATTGATATAAATTGAGGGTTGATCGCCATGATGTGTGGCGGGCAACTCTTATTTTATTTAAGAAATAATATTTTGGGAGGATAAGCATATGGCAGGGACAATAGCTGGCGGCAAAGCTGCTGCAATCAAAAATAAGACACTTTATGGTTCAGATTTTTACGCAAAAATTGGTGCCAAGGGTGGTAAAAAAGGTAAAACCGGTGGTTTTTACGCTAATCGTGAATTAGCTAGAGAAGCAGGTGCCAGAGGTGGTAGAGTAAGCCGAAGGACAAAAAAAGTAGCTTAATCATTTTTGCTATTTATAAAAATAGGCGGCTAATGGCCGCCTATTTTTATTTATGGTTTAACGAAGTATTTGGGGTATCCCAAGTTTTACGGCAATTGAAACATTGATATATACCGTCTGATCTTTGCAATGAAACGACACCACATTTAGAGCAGCGGGCACGATTGTGCAACCAATCGCGATATGTGTCTAAACAGTCTTGGATGTGCTCATTATCTATATTAACACCGTAATTCTTACCAATACTACGGGCTTTTTGCCATGTTGCGCCTTCTAGCTTTAGTAATTCAAAATCATTACTATAATTTGCGTGACACAAGCTTGCATGGGCAACTTCGTGCAGAAGTGCCCAAACCCCATGGTCTGCTACAGATTGATGGGTTGTGTAAGTTATCTTATTGTCACTAGGAGACCAAAAAAAAGTTTCACCAGCTTCAAAAGTTATTGCGGGGAAGTCTTTTTGTAAAATCGGCAGTAGATTACTAACGCTGTTCATATTGTTGAGCGATTATTATACAGCCTAACATAACAGCTTCTTCTGCATTTTTTGCACCAAGAATAACGGGCTTTTTTATAACGGCTACTTCTTTTAGGAGATTTTCAACTTCAATATTTAAGAAATCATCGTATTTATCAAAATATGTACCAACCCCACCACCTATTATGACCGTATCAGGACTAAAGACTGAACAATTATTAACTATACCGAGTGCCATATTTCTAGATATTTCTTTCCATGCAATTGGGTCGTTAAGTTCGGACGCCAATTTACCATATTTTTCAACTATAGCTCGACCGGCAGCAAAAGACTCCCAATCCATCATTTTACCTTCATGCTCAAAAACCATCCTGCCACCTTCGCTTTCTAGTAAATCTTTAGACAGCTTGCCATTTATGACAAATCCAGTGCCTATACCAGTGCTGAAGGTCACATACATAACTCTTTGGTGGATATTATCTAAGTTATGTGCCTCTGATAATCCGGCCAAATTGGCATCATTTTCAATAATAATTGGTACATTGTAGCTCTGCTTTAAATCTGGTACCAAGGGGGTGTCAATCCAATCAAGGTTGGGCGAATTCTTAATAATCCCAGCGAGTCTATCAATAACGCCTGCACAGCCAATTGATATTATTGTGATTGGTTCTTTGATTAACTGATCAATGTTGGTCTTGATCGTCTGTATGTATTCTTGGTAGTTTTTGGGTGAGGGGAATTTTAGCTTTTCTATCACTTGACCCTCGTTAGTAACTGAGGCAACTAGTGTTTTTGTGCCACCTATGTCTATTGCTAATATCATGATGTCAACATTTTATCACAAAGAAAACTACTCATTACTCTTTACAACAGAGATGTTTTACTGTTAAATATAAGCAATCTGCAGGTGTGACTAAGTTAGGTAGCTGTCGTTCTCGTCCTGAGCGCTGATACATCAAGGTCACAAATCTCAGAAATACATTTTTAAGGAGTGAATTATTCACATGACAAAAGTTACGATGGACGAATTGCTTGCTGGGAGTGACATCAGGGCACTTAAGCAGGGTGATGTAGTAGAGTCGACTATTACGTCTATAAGAAAACACGAGGTTTGGTTAGATATTGGACCTCACGGTATAGGTGTGGTTATGCGTCGTGAAATTGGCCATGGTCAACCCTTGGAGGTTGGGCAAAAGGTAAGTGCAAGTATTGTAGACCCAGAAATTGAAGATGGATATGCATTACTTTCGCTAAGAAAAGCAGCCAAAGATCGTGGCTGGGATGAACTAAAGCGAGTAATGGATGATTTAGAAGCAATAGATGTAACTGCATACGATGCCAATCGTGGCGGGCTATTAATCGAGCTAGAGGGCATACGAGGCTTTTTGCCAGTTAGCCAACTAAGTGCCGATCATTACCCAAGGGTATCTGGTGCTGATAAAGATGAAATTTTGCAAAAGCTGAACTCCCTTATCGGCAAACAGATTAGGGTTAGAATATTAGATGTTAGCCGCAAAGATAACAAACTAATTTTTAGTGAAAAAGAAGCCATCAAAGATGATATGCAAGCAAGATTTTCAGAGCTTAAAGTGGGCGACGAAGTCGAGGGGACTGTAACTGGTGTAATAGATTTTGGTGCATTTATTAATGTTGATGGCATAGAGGGCTTAATACATATATCAGAAATATCTTGGGAAAGAGTTGAAGACCCAAGGAAATACGTTAAAACTGGTGATAAAATTAATGCCAAAATAATAGCTATAGATAAAGACCGATTATCGTTGAGCCTAAAGCAAATGAGTGAAGACCCGTGGCTAAAGGATGTCGAGAAGATTAAGAAAGGACAGTCGGTAGAGGGTGTCATAACACGCATTACTCCGTTCGGTGCATTCGTTCAATTGACTCCTTCAGTAGAGGCATTAGTGCACGTATCCGAAATTGCCGATGGCAGTGATGATTCTGTGGATCCAGAAAAGATATTTAAATTGAACGAAAAGAAGCAATTCAAGGTCTTGGACATCAATAAAGAAGCCCGTAAAATTGCTCTCAGTCTAAAAGAGGCTAAGAGCAAATAGCCTTCAATAGTAAAAAGTAAACCACCTGTAAATTAAGAAAGGATAGTCTAAAAATATGGCACAACAAGTCGAAATGGGTGACACCATTACTGTTGGTGCCCTGGCAGAAAGGCTATCCTTACCAGCAACCAAGATAATTGCCGAGTTGTTCAAAAATGGGATAATGATTACTATCAATGAAAAGATTGATGTAGATACAGCCCAAATAATTGTTTCGGAGCTTGGTTTGGACGTGCAATTAATTGAAAAAGATGACGACCATATAGATGAAAGTGTTGCAAGAAAAGAAGTTACTTTAAGCAAAAATGCAAAATCGCGACCTCCGGTGGTTGCAGTTATGGGGCATGTCGACCATGGGAAAACTAGCCTTTTAGACGTCATAAGACATGCAAATGTCGTTTCAGAAGAGGCTGGTGGTATCACGCAGCACATATCGGCTTATCAGGTACATCGCAATAATCGCATAATAACTTTTTTAGACACACCAGGCCATGAAGCTTTTGCAGCCCTAAGGGAGCATGGTGCCCAATTAACAGATGTGGTAATTATAGTTATTGCCGCCGATGACGGTATAAAACCTCAAACTATTGAAGCTATTAGATTTGCCAATAAAGCCAGTGCTAAAATTGTTGTAGCAATTACAAAGATAGACAAAGAGGGTGCTAATGTAGAGCGAGTCAAGCAACAACTTGTAAAACATAAGCTTAATCCAGAAGAATGGGGTGGCGAAACAGTAGTAGTACCGGTGTCTTCAAAGACTAAAGAGGGCGTTGATAAGTTGTTGGATATGGTATTACTGGTGGCTGACGTAGAAGAGCTTAAGGCTGACGATAGTATCGTTGCAAGCGGGCTAGTAATTGAATCACATATGGAAACGGGTCGTGGTCCAATTGCCGTTGCGCTAGTACAACAAGGAACTCTTAAGTTGGGTGATTTTGTAGTAGCGGGTCACACTTATGCAAAAATTAAAGTTTTGGAAGATTCTCAGGGTAAAAAAATCAAAATAGCTACTCCTTCTACTCCAGTAATAATAATTGGATTTAAATCATTACCCGAATTCGGTGATTATTTCGAAGTTGCAAAAAACGAAAAAGTAGCTCGCCAAAAATCACAAATCAGTAGCGACGAACTGACGACTGGTAATAGTCGTTCAAATATGACAAGTGGTGATCTGATAAAGATGATAAACAAAAAAACTGCCTTGCAAGAGCTCAATCTAATTGTTAAAGCAGACGTGCAAGGTTCGCTAACTTCGGTTGTAGACAGTCTCAAGACTCTAGATACTAGCGAAGTGGCAGTCAGGATTGTCGGTACTGGTGTCGGTAGTATAAGTGAAAATGACGTACGCATGGCTGCAACAAGCCAAGCGATTATCTATGGCTTCCAGGTTAGCATGCCGAATAATATCAAACAGCTTGCATCGAGAGATAACGTTTCTATAAGATTATTTAAGATTATCTACGAATTATTAGACGACGCCAAAGAAGAACTAAGCGATTTATTGGTCCCTGAAGATGTTGTTGTAAACGTAGGTAGGTTATTGGTCAGGGGTATATTTAATACAAGTAAAAACGAGATAATTTGTGGCGGTGAAGTGACTAAGGGCAAGATAGTATATCCGGCACTGGCTACTGTTTACCGAGAAAAAGAAATCATTGCCAAAGATTTGAAGATCACTAATCTAAAGCATGGTCCGACAGACACCAAAGAGGTCATTGAAGGTGAAATGTGTGGTATAAGTCTGGAAACTATCAATAAGCTTGATATACAAGAAGGTGATCGTATAGAAGCATTCACTCACGAAATGTTACAAAGAACTTTATAACATTACTTAATGCAATAACTATCAATATCTAAACTCAGCAAATAAATATAAAAGATTGACTGTTTGAAGCAATAGCTATTATTGTGAATTGCAATGCCAATAAAATCTCCAACAAAGGACTATTCAAGATTTTCCCCTAGGCCAAGATTTATAGTATAATCAGTAGGTATAAAAAAGAATTTAATATGTTGAAATTAGATGATAAATTTTTAGAAGAGCTAGGTTTAGGTGGCCTACCTGCAGACGAAAAAAAGAAGATGCTTTCCCATATCTATGAAACCCTAGAGCTTAGGGTAGGTATGAAATTAGCCGAAAATATGACAGAAGCTCAACTAGATGAGTTCGAAAAACTTGCTGACGCAAATGATGAGGCAGGGTCACTAAAGTGGCTAGATACTAATGTGCCAAATTACAGAGATGTGGTAGTTGCAGAGTTAAATAAGCTAAAACAAGAGATTAAAGAATCTGCGCCTAAAATTTTACAGGCCTCTCAAAATTAATTAGCCAAAAAGGCGGTTACTATAACCGTTGATAAACGATTCTGTAGGCATTGTATTTTTACCCAGTGGTTTAAGTTCAAGAATCTCTAAAATACCTGTCCTACATCCGATCTGAAGCCTATTGCCATCGATAGTCCATTTACCTACTGGTATTGAACCCTTTTTAGCGCAAGCACTTGTGACTACAACTTCTAAGGCACCTATTTTGCAATGACTCTTAGGCCAGGTACTGAACGCCCTAATTTCTCTTTCTAGAACGGGAGCGGGTTTGCCCCAGTCTATATAGCTATCTTTTTTATCAATTTTTCTAGAATAAGTTACTAAATTATTAATTTGCGAGCTAGATATAATTTGACCGTTAAGATATGGTGGTATGTATGTTTTTAATAATTCGTTACTTGCTGATATAAGTTTTTTTGTTAGAGATTCGTTGGTGTATGAATCTATAATAGGGACGATTGTTTGAGCAATAATTGGACCATCATCAAGATCCTCGTTAATTAGCATCAGGCTAACACCAGTTTTGTTTTGGCCCGATAGTAACGAATAGGTTATTGGGTCAGCGCCCCTCCACTCTGGTAATAAGCTAAAATGGCTATTCATAATACCCAGACTAAATAAATCTATAACTTTTTTGCTGATTATTACCCCGTAATCTACAACTATACCGCACCGATTGCTTCTTTTTGACTTAGAGAATATTCTATCTAGCTCTCCTTGATTGTCGGCGAAAAGTAAGTTTATTGAATTTGTTTTGGCATATTCCTCGACTGGTGCTGGTTCTCTATGATGAGCTGGATTATTCTTAGTGACTACTGTCTCTATATCAAAAATATCCGATAAAAATAGTAAAGTCTCAAAAGCTACGAGGCCACTACCAAAGAATACTAGAGATTTTGATGTCTTTGTCATAATCTAACTCAATTAGTTGACCATCTTCGGCTAAGATAAAAAAAGCTTTTTGGTCATTTTTAATATGGTCGATAAATAACTTACCATTTATGTGGTCAATTTCGTGTTGTAAAACTCGAGCAAAAAAACCTTTGGCTGTGATTCTAAACTCGCGTCCATCCAGCCCAATCGCCTTGACCTTTACTTTTTCGTAACGAGGCACTTTGCCATATATATCTTTAACACTAAGACAGCCTTCGTAATCCTCTAATATATCACCCTCGTATTTAGTGATAACCGGATTAATAAGTACCTTAAATTCACGATTTGCTTTATCATCAAAATCATCTCTAATGACTATAGCTCTAATGAGCTCATCGATTTGTACGGCAGCTAACGCCACCCCGACTTCGTATTTACGAGTATCTTCCCACTCTAGGGTAGCTACTTTCATTAGATCGATTATTTTTATTATATTATCAGTAATCAAGCCAATTTTTTGAGATCTTTGTCTGAGATGTTGATTAGGCAAAGAAATTATTTTAGACATTGCAGATTTCATAACTGAAGATAATTATAACAGAGGTAGATTACAATAGGCTAGTAGGATTAATGTCAAGGCTAAAATCAGCTGGAATTTTACGTGCCGCACAGAGCAAAATATCACGGTTTTTAGCCTTAACTATAAATTGCCAATGGTAGTTATCGTTTGATTTTTCGTAGTAGCTAGGTGATGGCCCAAGGATTTGTAGGCCGGGCATTTTGGATAAATTATCGATAGCTTTTTGACATTTTTGTTCGGCTTTAGTTGAGCTTTTATTTCGCGTCGTAAATAGTGCTAAATAACAAAACGGCGGGTACAAATACTTTTTTCGTTTAGGCATTTCGTAATCGTAAAAACTTTGCCAACTATGATTACTCACAGATATCATAACAGGGTGGTCAATGAGTCTAGTCTGAATAAAAGTTTTACTCAATATCCTACCACGACCAGCTCGTCCAGACACTTGGTAGAGCTGTTGGAAGGTTGATTCTTCTGCTTTGTAATCGGGTAGGTTCATGCCAGTATCGGCATTTATCACACCGACTACTCCAAGTTCGGCTAGATCCAGTCCTTTGCTAATTAATTGAGTACCGATTACTATGTCAACTTCATGGTTCTTGATAGATTGAATATTTAGATGATATTTATCTTTAGTAGAAGAATCGGCATCAAATCTTTTTATTCTAGCGCCGGGGAAAAGCAACGAAACATGTTCTACGAGTGATTTAGTACCGATGACTTTGAAGGTTAAATCTACAGATCCGCATTCAGGGCAATTATAAGGTGTCTTTTGACTAGAATTGCACCAGTGGCATTTTATGTGGTGATTGTCGTGATGGTAGATCATTGGTATACCACATTTTTGGCACTTTGCTTGCCAACCGCAATTGCTGCACTGTATTAACCTGGCACTACCACGACGATTCAAAAATAACATAACTTGCTGATTATTTTTTAAAGCCTCTGTAATGCTATCAACGAGTTCATCCGATAAATAAGGGCTTTTATGGAAACCTTCTCTTTCTGATAAATCAATCAGTTTTATGATATTCGGTTTACTGCCAGCAGCCTGTTCTGTCATAGTGATTACTTTAAATTTATGAGCTACAGCAATTTCGTAATCATCAACATTTGGGGTTGCTGTACTTTGCAAAAGGCTGGCATTATGCAAACTAGCAAGTTTACCAGCTATATGAAGACCATAGTAACGAGGTGATTGACCTTGTTTATATGATTTATCATGAGCTTCATCGATTACTATTAAACCCAAATTGTTGATAGGTAAAAATAGTGCAGATCTTGGCCCTACAAAAACCGAAGGATTATTGCTAGCAATTGCGTATTGCCAGATTTTACGTCGCCTGGTGTCGCTTAAATCAGAATGAGTAAGTAATATCGGTGCATCTACGTATTTGATTAAGTCATCGTGTAGTTGCGGTGTTAGACCTATTTCTGGGGTTAACACTAGCACTGATTGACCGGATTTTATTACGGATTGAATTTTTTCTATAAATACTCTAGTTTTGCCACTACCCGTATCACCACGCAGCAAGATTCTTTTATTTTTAGAATTCAGAATAGTTTTTAATGCTTGTTTTTGTTCTATGTTAGCAATTGGTAAATCTTTACCTAGTCCTAACTCAGACGGGTTAACTATATCCTTTGAACTTTTAGAAAAATTTGCTGGTATAAATAATTGAGTAATTATGCCAGTATCATCAGGATAGTAATCAATCATCCATTGTAATAGTTGGGTTGACTCTTCTGGAACAGCAAATGGAAGCTCTTGGATTATTGGCTTTGTTTTAAATGTTGGTTTTTTGACTATAGACATAACAATCCCGTAGGCGGACTTTTTGCCATAAGGCACTTTAATGATTTGGCCTTTTTTTAGTAAAACATTAGAACTATAAGAGTAAAACTTACCCCCTGTAAAAACTCTAGCTAAGGCAACATCAACATAAACCATCACTAAAACTATACGATAAATTTTATAAAATGGTTTACATGATTATTTATTACCGCTATAATTATTGTTGTTCGAATAACAGCAGGTGGAGTTAGAAAATATGTTAGACGTTTTTATTACATCCAGAGTTCGTAGAAAAATTATTGTTGTATATGCTAAGTTCCCAGATTTTAAAACGCATGTAAGGGGCCTAGCTAAATTAATAAAAGAAGATGCTGGTAATATTCAGCGCGAGCTAAAAAGATTAGAAAAAGTTGGTTTTTTGGTCAGCGAAAAACAAGGGAATACTAAGATATACTCAACTAACAAGAGTTTCCCAATTTTTAAAGAGTTGCAAGGTATCGTACTTAAGAGCCAACGGGCTAATCAGCGAAATAATTTTACACCTAGAAGGCCTTAATTACTCTTGTAAAAAAGCTGCCTTTACCTTAGAATATTGCAAGTATGATCCAAGTAACTAGAAAAGACGCAAAAGAGTCAACCGAAAGTCTAATAAGACGATTTGGCCGAAAAGTTCAGCAGTCTGGTATTTTAGCGACCGTAAAACAGGGCCAATACTTTGAGAAACCTATAAGTAAACCTGATAGGCGCAAAAAAGCAATTGTCAGGCGAGTCCGCAAGGCAGATAAGGCAAAAAGAGCTAAACTCGGTCAGCGCTAATGATAGATCAGGTCGATAGCGATATTTCGTCAGCTCTAAAGGGTGGAGATAGAACAACGGCCTCGGCTTTAAAGATGCTAAAAAACGCTTTAGTCAATGCTAGAATTGCTAAAAATGATGTTTTAACAGAAGAAGAAGAGCTGAAAGTAGCAAGAAAAGAAATAAAAAGCAGAGTTGAAGCTAGAGATTTATATGCAACAAACAAAAGGCAGGAACTAGCTGCAAAAGAAGAATTCGAAAGAAGCTTATTTAGCCGTTATGTGCCTGTGGCATTAACTCAAAAACAATTGGATGATGCTATTTTGAGTGCCAGCCAATCACTGGGTGGTACTAAAGAGTTTTCTAAATTAATGCCGGCGACAATAAAGGCTGTTAGCGGTAGAATTGATGGCAAGACTGTTTCTGAAGCAGTAAAAAAATTTATTGAAGGAGAAAATAAATGATTATACTTTTAGGTGGCCCTGGAACTGGCAAAAGTACACAGGGCCAATTATTGGTTAATCGTGGTAAATTGCGTTGGATATCAATGGGTGAAATATTTAGAGAAAAAGCAAATGATGAACAGAAAAAGCAAATGCTAGAAGGCAAACTATTGGATAGTGCAGAAACTATTAAAATACTGGAGTTGGAATTACAGGAACTAGGTGACGAACCGGAGTTGATACTTGATGGTTTCCCCAGATATAGAGAGCAGGCCGAATGGTTGTTGGGGCAGTATATCGAAAATAAGATTAAAGTCTCAGCAGTGGTGAACCTCTATGCCGATAAAGAAGTTGTCAAAAAAAGATTGATGAATCGAGGTAGGCCTGACGATAGTGCAGAAACTATATTGAATAGGTTTGATGTTCACGAACAAACTTCGATGCCAGTGATTGAAGTTTTAAGGGCAGGTGGTATCTCAATTTTGCAGATAAATGCTGATCAAAAGCCCGAAGATATTTGCTCTGATATTGTTATTGGTCTAAAAAAACTAGATATTGAGGCATAAATGATCCCCATAAAAACCGCTGATGAAATAAAATCTATGCGGGAGGGTGGCAAAATACTAGCCCATGTTCTAAATACTATTAAAACAAGTATAAAAGAGGGTATAAGCTCAATAGAATTAGATGATATTGCTAAAAAAGAAGTTACTAAACTAGGCGCTCAACCGGCATTTTTAGGTTACTCTGGATTCCCGGCAGCAATATGTATATCTATAAATGATGCAGTGGTGCATGGTGTACCAAATAACTACATTATAAAAAATGGCGATATAGTTAGTTTGGATTTTGGTGTTAAGTACCGCGGAATGTATACCGACGCAGCTAGGACTCACTTGGTAGGAGCTGATGAATCTGCAAAAACAATTTTTATAAATTCTACCAAGATATCGTTAGAAAAAGGCATTCAGGCTGTTAAGGAAGGTGCTCGTATTGGGGACATAAGTTCGGCCGTCCAAGAGTTTTTAGAATCAGCTGGCTATGGTGTTGTCAGAGACTTAATTGGTCATGGAGTGGGTAAAATGTTACACGAAGATCCAAATATACCTAATTTTGGTATAAGTGGATCTGGTCCTTTGCTTAAGGATGGTATGGTTTTGGCAATTGAACCAATGTCTACAATGGGTGATTATTCTGTTAAAACAGCCGAAGATGGTTGGTCGGTACTAACTAGTGATGGCAGCCTATCTGCACATTTTGAAGATACGGTGCTTGTCACAAAAGATGGCTCAGAAATACTTACTCGGTAAATAGTCTCTTGCTGTGATGAGATAACAGGCGGTATACTTAAAAATATGCAAAAAGTTCCTTACTACATCGGTTTAGACATTGGTACGGCCAATGTGAGGTGTGTAGTTGGGATGCTAGAATCTAGTGAAAACGAAAATACTTTATCTGTTATAGGTATTGGCACAAGCCCTAATCATGGTATGAGAAAAGGCGCCGTGGTACACATAGACGATGTTGCTCAAGCGATAAGTGAGGCTATAAACGAGGCTGAAAGGCTAGCGGGCATTAGGATAAATGGTGTAACGATAAATGTTAATGGTGCCCATATCAATAGTCAGACTTCTCATGGCGTAGTAGCTATCAGTAGCCCAAATAGACAAATTTCAGAAGATGATCGAGCAAGAGTAGAAGATGCGGCAACTATAATTAACTTACCTGCGAATAGAGAAATTATCCAAGTATTTGCAAAAAATTATTGTATAGACGGCCAAGACAACATTAAAGATCCTATTGGCATGCAAGGGGTTAGGCTAGAAGTTGATATTTTGATATTAACAGCTGGTATACCGCTACTTAGAACTTTAGATGCAGCACTAGAAAAAGCCCAAGTTGGGGTCCATCATCATACGGTTGCAAGCCTAGCTGCTGCAGAAGCAGTACTTGATAGACGCCAAAAAGAGTCAGGGACGGCTGTAATTGATATTGGTGCTGGTACCACCAATATGGTTATTATTGAAGAGGGCGAGATTGAGCATGTAGCCGTCATACCTATGGGTGGCCAAAACATAACAAATGATTTGGCTATAGGTTTAAAAACTGATTTAGACATTGCAGAAAGTGTCAAAAGAACACATGCAACATTAGACTTTAGTACCAAACCAGCAGATGAAGTTAGCGTAGAATGCGAAGGCAAACGTTATCATTTTTCTGAAAAAACAATAAGACTAGTTGTCGAATCAAGGTTAGAAGAACTGTTCGAGCAAGTTGATAGAGAATTTAAAAAAGTAGGCAAATCCCGCAAGCTACCAGGTGGAGTTGTCGTAGTCGGCGCTTCGGCACATATACCCGGCTTAGCCGATTATGTCAAAGAGAGGCTACAACTACCGGCGCGAATAGGTAAAATACACAGTGTTGGTGGTTTGATAGATACCATAAATAGCACAGAATATGCTACAGCAGTTGGCTTGATGATGCTCGATATGATACTTAGCGGTCAACAAATTGGTACAGGAACATTGGCAAATAGCCCACGACTTAACAGCGGTATATTGAATAAGTTCAAAAAAATTATTGGGCGATAACTCTCGCAATAATCGTCTGTTTTTTTTGAACAAAAATTTGATAGCCTATGAATACTTTTTGAGTACTATCGTATATAATGTAATTAACAGTTAATTAGGAAGGTGATTAAAAAGATGCCACAAGTGACACCCGAAATTGAAACATTCGCAAGAATAAAAGTAGTAGGAGTAGGCGGAGCAGGCGGAGCAGCAATCAATAGAATGGTTGATGCCGGTGTAAAAGGCTGTCTCTTATACACATCTGACGCTGCCGACGAATAGAGAGGTG
>CAZIHK010000098.1:0-3107 GCA_964539035.1 uncultured Candidatus Saccharibacteria bacterium
CATCTTTCATTTCTTTACTGTCTAGATATTCTTGGAATGTCTGGCCACGATAAGTAAGGTTTTGCCTGAACTCTTTGTCTAAGGTATCCATTTGCTCGTTAATTAAAGTTTCTGGCAAATTAAATTTAGTTTTAGCGGCAATTGCTTTAACAATGTTTTCTTCGTATTCGCGATCGGCTTGGTTGGCTCGTTCAGCTTCAACTTGCTTCTTTATATCCGCCCTTAAGGCAATCAAATCTTTAAATGGGCCAGCTTTTTTAGCAAAATTATCATCAATTTTATCTAATTTTGTGTCTTCTACCTTTTTAACAGTGATATCAAAAGTAACTTTTTTAGATTGTAGGGCCTTTACTTGGTAATCTTTGGGAAAATCTAGCGTAAAAGTCTTTTTATCGTCCTTTTTAAGGCCAACAATATTACCTTCGAAACCTGGTATAAATGTGTTGCTGCCTAGACTTAAGGGGTAATCTTTGCCTTCAGCGCCGTTAACTGGCTTGCCTTTATCGTCTGTACCTTTAAAATCTATCCATACTCTGTCGCCAGTTTTACTGGCACGTTCTGCAATGCTAAAAGTTGCCATATTAAGCTGCAAACGATTCAAAACTTCGTCAACGTCTTTTTTGCTAACTTTTACTTCTTTCTTGCTAAGCTTTACATTTTTGTAATCTGCTAGCTTGATTTTACCTATCACTTCAACTTCTGCACTAAATTCGATTAAAGTAAAAGGCACAAATTTTGTAAGTTCTACATTTGGTGCAGCGATAACCCTTACCTTTTCTTGGGCTACTGCTTGGCTAAATAGTTGCCTGATAACCGTGTCTAGAACTTCACTTTGAAGTTGATTTTGATCAATATGCTTTTCGGCAAGTTCTAACGGTACTTTTCCTTCACGAAAACCAGCTAATTTAACTTTAGGAGCCATATGCGAAACAACATGATTTTTTATGGGTAAAATATCGTCGCTATCTGCGACAACAGTTATTTTTACTTTGGTCTCATTGATGTCTTTAATAGTTACTTGCATGACAAGTGCCTACTTTAACAGATTGTAATAGATATTTCTAGCTTTTAATTGTATCAATTATCTGTTCAATGGTTAGTTTTTGCTCTTGGCCGGTAGCTAGCTCTTTTAGATTAAATTGGCCGGCTTCTAACTCTTGCTCGCCTATGAACAATACAAACGGATAACCAGCTTTTACAGCCGATTGGATTTGTTTATCCATCTTGCGTTTCGTACTATCAATAGCAACACTTAAACCGCCCTCACGCAGTTGCTTAACAACTACTTGAGCTGGCTGGTATACATCGCCAATTAATATCACATTTATATCTACATCATATTTTATATCTGGTAATAGTTTGTGTGAATTTAAGAATTCATGAAAGGTTACGTCACCCATCCCAAAACCAACGGTTGGCACTGGCTCAACGTCAAATTGCCCAATTAAGCCGTCATAACGCCCACCACCAAATATAGAGCGATTATTTTCTGGGTTGGCATCAAACACTTCAAATACAATATCAGTGTAATAATCAAAGCCACGCATTAAAGTGATGTCAAAATCTGCGTTTGTTACACCATTACGAGCAAGCATCATTTCTAAATTATGTATCTCTTTATAAGAATCATTTAGCTTAACATCATCCGGTAAAGCTTGCAGAGTTTGGCAACTTAAAATACATATTAATTCTTCAGTTTTATCACCGCACACATTTTTCAGCAAAGCAGTAAAATTATCTGTTTCCATCTTATGCATCTTGTCTATCAAGCGTATAGTTTTTTGGCATTGTTCTTTGTCGAGTTTTAAAATGCCCTGCAAAATATAATTTATTAGTTTACGACTATTAATGCAGATGGTGTACATATCCCTTTGGGCACCAAAACGTTGCATAATTGAATCTGCTATATAGATTAGCTCATGATCAGCCTCAACACCCTTTACACCAAACAAATCCATATTAAGCTGCCAGTGCTCACGCAACCTACCTTTTTGAGGCCTCTCGTAGCGCCATAAATTTGGGATACTAAACCAGCGCACGGGGTAGGCTAGCTCTTGCCTTTTGCCTGCAATCATACGGCTAACGGTTGGAGTCATCTCCGGCCTCAAAGTGACTTTACGTCCACCACGGTCTTCGAAAGCATAGGTTTGTTCGTTAATAATTTCTTCACTGGTTTTAGATAGGTATAATTCAATTGGTTCAATGATTGGTGCATTGTACTCAACATAACCAAAACTTTTGGCAACCTCGCGCCATAAACTAAATATATAGTTCTGGGTTTGCATATCTTCTGGATAAAAATCTCTTGCACCTTTGTATGGTGTTGTACTTAGGCTCATAATCTATTTTTATTATACCTGTTTTTAATTACTATTGACCATAAGATATAAATAATGTTTACATTTACATAAGGAGATATTATGGCTAAAGCGAAACAAGTACCCACTCAAGATCAAGATTTCATAGATATATTAACAAATACATTCAAACTAATCGGCGCAAGCTGGGAGGCATTAAAGCTTAACTTTTGGACCCTTACATTAGTAACAATTGTGCCTTTATTTGTATTTTTGCTAGCCATACCGTTTGCCTTTGTACCGATATTAGTAGACGGCAATGGCCGCATTTTAACAATAGCTTTAGCTGTTGCAGCATTTGTTGCAGCAATATTTTTAGCCTGCCTTTTTTTTCCAGCAGTTACAATTACCCAGCTAGAAAGCGTACGTGGTAATAAGGTAGGTTTTAAAGAAGTCTTTGATAGAAGCAAGGGTATGGCCCTCCCATACCTAGGCTTAGCGATAATAGTTGGGCTAACTATTCTTTTTGGGTTTGTACTGCTTATTATCCCTGGATTAATTGCTATATTCATGCTTAGCATGGCAATGTTTATATATGTCGACAAGAAACCTGGGGTAATTGAGGCCTACAAACAAAGTTTTGCATTGGTGAAAGAGAATATTTTGATAGTTTTAGCGATGTTTGTAGTGAATATAGGCGTGTCCGCTGTTTCAAACGTACCATTTATTGGTTGGATAATAAGCCTGGTTTTAAGCGTCGCTTATTTTTGTTTACCAGCGATTATTTATAATAAGATTTCAAAGAAATAG
>CAZIHK010000099.1:0-4792 GCA_964539035.1 uncultured Candidatus Saccharibacteria bacterium
TATGAACAATTTGGCGGCCAGCTCTCAGCAATTGACTTCTTTTGTATCGAATATTTTAAATGTCGCTCGAATCGAAGAAAATGCCCTTGTGCTTAAATTGCAAGAAGAGGATTGGCCAACCACCCTTAAAGCAGCTTGTAAAGATATGGAGCTCAGAGCAAACGTGCATAACAAACGAATTATTTTTGATATATCGAATGACTTGCCTACGGTTGCGACAGACAAGGTCAGCATCTACGAAGTTATGTCAAATTTGTTGGATAACGCCATTAAATATACCCACACAGATGGAGAAATATTAATTAAATCTTATCTTAAAGACGGCATGATAGAAACCACCGTAAGCGATAAAGGCGTTGGCATTTCTAATTCAATAATCTCACACATATTTGATAAGTTCTACCGTGCCCATAACAGCAAAAACAGTGTAGGCGGCACAGGATTAGGGCTTTTTCTGTGCAGAGCAATAATTGGCGCTCACGGAGGCACTATTTGGGTAAAAAGTAAAGAAGGTGAGGGCTCGACTTTTGGATTTAGCTTACCAATTTATGCATCAGTTGCCGAACAACTACAAAACGAGGATAATGATAGTATTATTCGTGGCGCACATGGCTGGATAAAAAACCATTCACTATATAGGGAGTAGCAAAAAATGGAAGTCTCAGAACCAAATGGTAAAAAAGTATTATGCATCGAAGATGAAAATTTTATAAGTGAGCTTTATGCGCGAGCATTAAGAAGATCTGGATATGATGTTACAACGATGTTAAGTGGTGAAGACGGCCTTAGGACAGCTCAGAGCAACGAATTCGATATCATACTGCTTGATTTAATGATACCTGGTATCACAGGATTTGAAGTTCTGAAACGACTCCGGAAAGATAACCCCGAGTTGAAAGCTAAGGTTATTATTACTACCAACCTAGACCAAGAAGACGAATCACGTGCCGAGATGGAAAACATGGCTGATGGTTATTTGATCAAGGCCGAGTTCACACCTCACCAACTTGTCCAAATTATTGACGATATATCTGAAGGTAATGAACCAAAGACTAGTTACTTACAATAGTTGCAACAGATAGCAATACCATGGCCTTAAAGTCATACATTAAACCAATAAAGCTTAAATTCAAGGCTAAATCCGAATTAGCAAAGGGAGTTTATGCTTTTGATTTCATACCGCCCAGCAAAATAGATTGGCAGGCAGGTCAATACGCATCTTTTGAGATACCAATTTTACATGGTAAAACCAAAAGAAAAACCTTTACTATCGCATCGGCTCCCGGTGAATCAGTCATTACCTTTGCAACCATGATAAGAGAAGATCAGCCAGATATTTACAAAAATAATTTACTGTCTTTAAAAAAAGGTAGCGTAGTTAAAATGCGGGGCCCAACAGGGCCTATGTACATTAACGACTTGAATAAAAATTATGCTCTACTTGCAACCGGCATTGGCATCACACCATTTAGATCAATGCTAAAGCAACTAGTTCTAGAAGGTGCTACCAATACAAAGGCAACCCTATTCTATGCTAGCGGTAAAAACGGCCATTTGTTTAAAGAAGACTTTAACGAAATTAAGTCAATTTTAAAAAATGTGCGTATTGAATATATTTATAAGCCAGAACGTATCACCGGAAATTTATTAGAAGAAGAGTTGGGCAATAATTTAAAAGATACGATTTATCTATTGGCTGGTCCATCTAATATGGTAAAAGGCTATAAACGCACCTTGCAAGGTCTAAAAATTAAACGTAAAAATATAAAAAGCAATCCATTTTTGGGTAGAGTATCGCGTGTGATTACAGTACATCTGCCTAAGCAAAATGATTTTTATGGATAGGTATAATGTATCTTACTGATATAAATTTCGGCCTTTTAGTTTCTGAGGCAATAGATTCTTTACCGAGCCAATACATTGATAATTTAGATAATGTTGCTGTAGTCATAGAAAACGAACCCACAGAAGAACAACGCCAAAAACTACACTTAGTAGGTGGCCTAACACTATACGGGTTATACGAAGGTATACCCCGAACAAAAAGAAGTGGTAATTATAGTTTAGTTTTGCCAGATAAAATAACTATTTTTAAAAATCCGATTCTTAACAATTGCTCTGATATAAAACAACTAAAACATCAAATTGCTGAAACAGTTTGGCACGAAATTGCGCATCACTACGGCCTTGACCATAAAAGAATTAACGAACTTAAAAACAAAAACTCTAATTAATTAAAATAATTTTCCTGATTAATCTAGATATTGCGCTACGCTGATCTTCACCCTGATAGGTTTTGATAGCAATCCATATAGTATACCCACCAAGCATCATTGTCTCGCCTAATAAAGCTAAGTTATACCACTTTATAGGTTCTATAGAACCCAAAGCAATCCATCCGCCAAAGACTATCAAAAAGAAAGCTAGTAGCTTTACCAGTCTAGTCTTATATGCATTATGATTTTTACGAGTTTTACTAAGTAAAATATCAAATATTACAGTAGCAGCAACACTAATGCCAACCAAAGTAATCCCAAAAAGATGGACTCTATATGGCCAAACCTTCCAACTAACCGGCATCAAAGCAACAAGAATTAAACCAAATATTGTTAACGCTAGTAGTGTTAATATGGGCTGTTTTCTTTTTAACGTACGTCCTAAATAGTTTCGCCATCTCCATAAGCCGTAAGATGCAAAAAATACTGATCCAGCAAAGTAAGGTGCCGTTCGTACATCGTTACCAAAGTCACTATAGGCAGTTGAGATTTTTAAAGCCTCTGGTTGTATTAAAAAGCAAATTGTCATGCCAATTATCATAATTAGCACTCCAGCCAATCCCCAAAAGCGTCCATGCAGTTTTTTAAAAATATTAAATATCAAAAGCCTATCAATTAGTAACTTAATCTTTTGTTTTCCAAAATTAAAAACAAATAACTTGTTGCTTCTTGCTTTTAATTTATTTTTACGGCGTTTTTTAACCATAAGCCTATTGTAGCAGTGAAATAACCTGCAAAGGTTTATATTTTTATGGTCAGATGTATAGTAATAGTATGAACAAGAATATTTTTATAATTTTACTAGCATTCATCATATCTTTTGTAGGCCTTATCGCTTCTAGTGCTCATGCACAAAACACCCAAAATTTTAGCATCAATAAATTTGATGCATTTTACGAACTTTCGAAGAGTAATAAAAATATTTCTCAGATGAATGTTAATGAGTATATCTTAGCCTCGTTTCCTGACTTTGATCAAAACCATGGCATTTTAAGAGCTTTGCCGCAAGTTTACAATAAAGCTGATTTGAAACTACAGATAAATAAAGTAGACACTTCTACAGGGCCCCAAGATACACAGCCTAGAGCTTGGACATATACAAAAAGCACCCAAAACGATAATTTAATACTAAAGATTGGGTCTGCTAACAATTTTGTACACGGCCAACAACTTTACCATATCGGTTATTCCGTCCAAAACGTAGTGAACAAATACACCGACCATGACGAGCTGTACTGGAACGTAAACGGTACTCAGTGGCAACAGACAATTGAATCCGAAGTTGCCACTGTAACACTCGCCAAAGATATCGCATCTTCATATATAAAAGCGATTTGTTATACGGGTGTCTATAAGAGCACAGCAAGTAATTGCCAGATTACAGAGTCTACCGATAATAATATTAAAAAAATTAAAATTACTGCCAGCAATAAGTTATTGCCCAGTGAAAATTTAAGTTTTGCACTTTGGTTTAACCCAAATACTTTTGAGGTTGCCAAGCCAAGCCATACTTTTGCTTACATTTTTGCTGCAATTTGTTTAGCTTCTTTGCTTTTGCCAATTATAGTTTTTACAGCAATGCTAAACAAATGGCGTAAATATGGCCGCGACCCCAAAGGCAGAGGTACTATAGTTGCCCAGTACGAACCGCCGGAAGACAGCTCATTAGTAATAAATGATTTTGTGTTAAATGAACACCACCGCAATATTTCTATAACAGCTCAATTGATAGACTTAGCAATAAAAGGGTACCTTATGATAATTGATTCTAGTCCTGATGCTTCTAAAGATAAAAACCATAAATTTTCATTGCAATTACTAAAAAGCACTGAAGGTTTGAGCTCTGAGCAAATAGAAGTTTTAAAGATGTTTTTTGACGATAATTTACAGATAAATAAAAATGTTAATATTGACGATTTAAAGAATAAGCTGAATTCGAAAACCGCAACACTTGCAAAAAATACTGCTGTTTTAGCAACGGATGGTGGGTATTTTGCCAGCAACCCAGCAAAAATAAAAAACCGATACATAGGATGGGGGATTGCTTGTATTATTTTGGCTTTTATTGGTTTTTTCACCCTTATACTGATACCTGTCAGTGCTGGGCTGATTATTACGGCAATCGTACTATTTATTGGGGCAAAAATAATGCCCGCAAGGAGTATTAAAGGTGTTGAGTTGCATGATTATATGCTTGGCTTAAAACTATACATTGGCATGGCTGAGCAAGAACGTATTAAGTTTCACCAAAGCCCTAGTTCAGCAGAAAGAAAACGCATAAATCTTACAGATAACCGGCAAATGATAAAATTATTCGAGGCTCTACTGCCTTACGCCATGTTATTTGATATGGAAAAGCAGTGGGGCAAACAATTCGAGAGTCTTTACATTTCGCCCCCCGATTGGTATAGCGGCAATTGGACTGCATTTAATGCCGGATATCTGGCGGGTAGCCTAAACAGCTTTAATACTGCCAGTGCTACGAGCTTTACAAGCCCCTCAAGCAGCGGTAGTAG
>CAZIHK010000100.1:0-12002 GCA_964539035.1 uncultured Candidatus Saccharibacteria bacterium
ATTTTTGTAACTTGTTTTGACAGGTATTGCAGTATCTAAATCCTCGTTGTTTCATACATAAGTAATGTCACAAGACATTACTTATTGCTGATTAACAGAGAGAATATTAACTAAAAACCAACACGAAATTTCCGGTTACTCCAAGTTAAGGAATTTTTGGCCAAAAAAGATGATGACCCGTTAACCCTCGGATATAACCTTTTAGATTTACTCGAAGATTGGTTGTTTAATCATATACTCACGGTAGATAAAAAATACGTCAAATGCTTCAAAGAACACGGCGTTCATTAATTTAGCTTTTTAAACTCCGACGGCTTGTGTACTAATCCAGTATTTAAGCTGTACGATTATCTACTTCTTAGTAATTGGCCGTTAGGCAATGGCGTGGCTGGATCCTTCCAACCAAATAATTCAGTAACGGTTACCAGCGTGTATCCTTGGGCCTGTAAATTATCTATTACCTTTGGTACGGCGCTTACCGTTGACGGGTACAAATCATGCATAACTACAATTGAACCAGGTTTTATAGGGGTCATAACGTTTGCGTCAACCACGCTAGGGTTGCGGTTCTTCCAATCATCTGGATCATTGTTCCAAAAAATTATTGGGGTATTATTAAGCGCTGGCTCGCCTGGCCTAAATTCTCCGTAAGGCGGACGAAAGATGTGCGGCCTGTAACCAGTGGCACTAAATACTGCATCCTGCACGCTGCCGACTTCCCCGTTAACATCTGGCGTAGATATCTTTTTAAAGTTTTTATGCCCAAAACCGTGGTTGCCAATTTCGTCTTTATCACTAATCATCCGCCTTAGTACGTCCTTGTGAGTATTGATGTTATATCCTGTCACAAAAAAAGTGGCGACTGCGTTTTTAGATTTTAAAATATCCAGCAAAGGTAATGTATTGACAGAGGGGCCATCGTCAAAAGTTAAAGCCACGCATTTTTGTACAGCGCAATCGATACCTTCCCTATATGGCCAGTATGGTTTTTGCAGTTTAGTGATGTAATCCATAGCACCTAGTACCGTCGTTATCAAAGATGGGCCAGGTGGCGAAGGCAAAGGCTCGGGTATATTAGCTATTTGTTGGTTCTTAGGGGCAATGCTTGCAACTTTGTTTAGTTTTACAGTTTTTTGCAAACTAGCACTGGCATTAAATTGCCGGCCCTTAGGCTTTGTATTGATATGTTCTAACTGGGTTAAGCTAACGCAAATAAACCCAAAAACAAACGTTAGTACGCTTAGCCAAAATAGCCGGCCTATAAAATTCAAAACACCTTCCATAGGTATAGCTAATCATACCACCGTTAATATTAATAATATGCTGTAATTTTACCTACTATCTCACGGGGTTAAAAAAGGTTATCATTAGTATATTAAGGAGGGTGCGTATGAAAGAAATACTTTTTGGGTCGTTTGTGGCTGTTATTGGCCTTGTGTTGGCCTTTTTTGGTTATCGGTTGGCTAGGATAATCTTGCCTATTTGGGGTTTAATCGCTGGGTTTACTATTGGCGCCAGTGCCATGTCAGACGCTTTAGGCAAACAATTTATTGGCACAACTATGGGCATCGTAGTTGGACTGATTCTAGGCTTAATATTCGCTATATTTGCCTACTTTTTCTACAGCTTGGCAGTTGTACTGCTGGGTGCTAGCGTAGGATACTGGCTAGGCACAGGCCTTTTAGCATTAATAGGGTTTCATGGCGGGTTTTTATCTGCTGTTGTAGGCATAACTTTAGGTGCAATATTTGCCATCATGGCAATAGCACTTAACATCCCCAAATACTTTTTGGTTTTTGCCACAGCCTTAGGTGGTGCAGTAGCAGTGGTTGGTGGAGTCCTGCTTATTTTTGACAAAATACCGCTGGATAGTTTTAACTACTCGGCAACCACTTTGGTTGTAACTACCTCTTGGCTATGGACTATCGTAGCACTAGTCATATTAGCTTTAGGCATTGGTTATCAATTTGTTTCTAATCCAGATTTTGTGCTACAACAATGGGGCACATTAGAACAACCAGCAACCAAACCAAAAAAGGTTAAATCAAAAGTTAAGTAAGCAATATTTTTGCCAATAACAAAAAAGAGGCCCTGATGGCCTCTTTTTATTAACTGCAAACTTATTTGCTACTAAGCTAGTTTATTGGGCGCACCCACGTATTTGTCTTTGCCAAAACCCAAAATTAAATAGCCAACTAAGGAAAAGATAATTAGTAGGAAGACACTAAATACAGCGTCCTTACCAAATGCCTTACCTAAATCTAGCATCATTACTATGAGTACTACAATGTTTACGAACGGTATGAACATCAAAAGCAACCACCACCATGGCCTGCCGATGATTTCTAGCAGTATTATATAGTTATAGATTGGCACAATTGCTGCCCAACCCGGCTTGCCGGCTTTGGTAAAAATTTTCCACATTGCTATTATTGCTACAACAGCAATCGCTATCCAAAATAGCATATACACAAGCATTATCCCGGCAAATGTACCGGCTGATGCTGTATCTAAGTTCGTTGTTGTGTATGAGTAGTCATACGTTTGAGCTAACCACATAATTAACATTCCTCCCTTTTATAAGTTTTACTATACTCTAAAACACCTTTTTGCATATATTGATTCGCGCTATTCTATATGGTGTTATGAGATTTGATAATAACGTTATAAAGATACTCACTAGTGGTGGTGTAGCCATTATACTTACAGACACTATATATGGTGTTGTTGCCAGCGCTTTAAGTGTAGGTGCTGTAAATAAGATTTACACACTTAAAAATAGGGCATCGAGTAAACCTTGTATCATTTTGATATCAAATCCCAATCAAATGCTAGATTTTGGCGTTGAATCATCTTGGCTACCTAAAACCGCCAAATATTGGCCTGGCCCCAATAGTTTAATTATCCCTAACCCTAAAAAAGGTGTCGATTATTTAACCCGCGGCAGTGGCACACTAGCTTTTAGGCTGCCAAATGACCCCGATTTACTAGCGCTAATAAATAAAACGGGGCCATTAATTGCGCCCAGTGCCAACCCAGAGGGATTGGAGCCGGCAAAAACCATAAAACAAGCTAAAAACTATTTTGGCAATAGAGTGGATATTTACATAGACGGTGGTGATTGTTCTAAGGCAACAGTTTCAAAACTAATAGATTTGCCTACAAATCAAATTTTAAGATGAGCTGATTCAAGCCTGACGTTTTTTAATTGCTTTTAGGCGTGGCATAAAGCTCTGGGCTGCGCCATCTAACCCTAGTACCCTTAAGGCGCCAACCAAGACATACAAACCATCAACTTCTTTTTCGGCTGGTTGGCCTGTGTTTTCCACCCCTACAAAACGAGCTTCGATAATCTCTATTAGCCATTTTTCATCGGCTACTTTTATCTGGTTAGTTAAAAATGGCTTATCTTCTTCTCTTGAAGTAACTTCTAGCGACCTTGCCGACCTGTCTCTTTTGTTTAAGTGGCCCCGTTTTATTAAGTTGCCAACATGCAGTGCCACTGTTGCCACTGAGCTATAATTGCACCCTTTCATAATTTCGCGGTAACTGGGACTATAACCGTGTTCGGAAATAAATTCTTGAATAAATTCCAATAATAATCTCTGCTTTTTGGTTGGCCTGATAATAGTATCGGGAGTTATATCAGGCATGGTGTCTTATCCTCTTGGCGTATGGTTTGCCTTTGAATACCCAGAATCGATACCACAGATAATTCCATACCGTAAAAAAGCCAGCCGAAATAAATTGGCCAATAGCTATTGGTATGCCAATTTCTTGCAAACCTCTTAAAATCAGGTAGCTTATTATAAAATTTACAACTGTAAAAATTATATACTTCCAAGTTACGTCTGTAATATTACGCTTTTTAGTACCTTCGAACACCCAGTAACGCTCTAAAATAAAATTGATCGTCACACCTACGCCATTACCGATTATGTTGGCCCACCAAAGCCCAATAACTGGGGTTAAAAACACGATTAGCAGATAGGCACTCCAAAAATAAGCCCCGCCGGCTACTACATACTCGGCAAGCTGAACAAGTAATTTTTTGGTCTTTTTCGATAATTTTTTCATACTTTGTTTTTAAAATGTTCTCATTTTTAGGTTAGCACATATCGCTTTTCTCGCATACAATAAAAGCTAATGAGTGCTAAAAAAACACTTACCACTAGGTATTTTGAGCTTAGAGCTAAAAGTGCTAGGGCTAATTGGAAGTCTATTCGCTTAGGCTTATTCACGTCCTTATTAGTGCTAGTTCCATTTTCTAAATACCCCTACATCGCCCTGCCAGCTTTTGATTTTAGCTCTTTTAGGATAGGTTTTTACCAGCTGCTCGCCGGGGTGTTTATATTATTCTGTATCTGGCCGACTATCAAACAATTAGATTCGCTGTATAAACAAAATAAAGTAGCATTTATTAGCCTAATTAGCCTAGCTGTGGTAGCTATAATAGGGATGTTCAGGGCAATATACTTTGCCCGCTCGGCACTGCTTGTAATATCTATTTTATTTTTACTTGCGCTAGTTTTGGTTACCTGGTGGTTTATGTCCCACGAATTCAGCAAAGGCTACTTTAAACCCATAATTGAGTATTTTTTAATGGTTGGTATTGCATTCAGTTTAATTGGCATCTTTCAGTTTGTTGTGGTTACGCTTAGCGGTGAATCGTTTGGTATTTTATGCAAAAACTGCACCAGCGCCATATTTGGCTTTCCACGTATTAACGGCTTGGCCGCCGAACCGCAGTTCTATGCCAATTCGCTATTGCCAGTCTTTTTTGTATCTGTTGGCTGGGCATATATCAAAAAAACTAAGCTAGCCGTATGGGCCTTGACACTTAGCAGTCTGGCAATTACTTTGAGCTTTTCGCGCGGGGCATTTGTTGCTGTTGGCATAGGCCTATTTACTTATTTGGTGCTAATACTTATTGGCAAAAAACAAGACTTAAAACAGCTTGGCCAAGTAATTTTGTTAATAATACTTTGTTTTATAGCCGGCCTAAGCCTGCTTATCACTAGTGCCACTTTTAAATACCGCTCTACGCCCAACATCAGCTACAACACACTAGTTAGCATGGTAGACCACTTAACGCTAGGGGTTATTGATATCCAGCCAAAACTAGAATTAAAGTCAGTTGTTATGGCAGATACCTTTACCCCGCCTGGTTTGATAACATCGTCTACTACAGATCGTTTAGGAGCCGCCCAGTTGGCATTAAAAGCTTGGCGCAAAAGTACTTATAATGTAGCTTTTGGGGTCGGTGCTGGTAATTTAGGCCCATATACCGTAAAAAACATTGACACAACTGCGCCAGATAATTTAACTGTTTATATCTACTATGTTTTGGTACTAAGCGAGCTTGGCTTGGTAGGCTTAATAGCGTTCGTGGGCATTTATTTAAGTGGTATATTTGCATTCACAAAACGCTACTTTAAAAGTAAAAACTCGGCGCTTTATATGACTGTTACCGGGCTTGGGGTAGCCTTTTTAACCCAGTACAGCTTTTTTGGTACATACATTAATACCGTTTATATCTGGTTGTGGGCTGGTATAATTTTAGGACTCGCTGGATTGCCAACAGCTAAAAAGCTGTATAATCGAAAGAGTTAATGAAAAATTCAAGTTCAGTAGCTTATGCATTCTCACTGGTGGTTGGTGACTTCGTGGCGCTTTTGGGCGCTTTTATTTTGGCATACATCATAAGGGTAAGTTATGACCCCCGCCCTTTGATCAACCAAGTATCTAGCATCGAATATATTAAAATTTGGGCGGTACTAACTCCAGTTTGGATTATTATTTTTGCGCTCCTGGGTCTATACCGCAAAAGCGTTTACGATTACCGCCTGCGCGAGCTTGGTGGGTTATTTGTAGGTAGCGCCTTAGGGATAATGGTAGTAATTAGCTACGATTTCGTAACAAAAGCTGCCATATTCCCAGCCCGTTTGGTGGTTGTTTATGGTCTAGTGATCGGCTTTTTATTCTTGGTTTTAGAGCGAACCATCTTGCGCATGACCCGCATGGCGCTATGGAAGTACGGCACCGGTGTAAATAATGTACTTATTATTGGTGATAGCCCAATTGTTGCCGACCTTATATCTACAATGAACCATCCTGCCAGTACCGGCTACAAAGTTGTTGCCGTATCTAGTAAATTAAAACCAGAAAAGTTTAAGGGGTTACACATACCCAATATGGATGAAGCTCTAAACAAAATTAGGCTGCTTAATATCCATACTGTTTTATATGCCGGCCTATCTAGCGACAACAAAAAGGCCGATACTGCCCTAGCCGCCGCACAGGCTAACCATGCTGCTTTTAAGTTTGTACCGGCCCATGATGGCATTTTAAGCAATAACATCGGCGTGGAGCTGTTCCAGGGCTTACCGGTGGTATCTGTACACCAAACTGCCCTAACTGGATGGGGGCGCATTGCAAAACGTTTATTCGATCTAATAACTTCGACCCTCGGCATTATTGTGCTTTCTCCTGTTTATCTAATTATCGCTATTATCGTTCGTCTAGGCGATTGGGGCCCAGCCATCTTTAAACAACCCCGCCTCACCCGATTTGGCACTACAATTAACATTTATAAGTTCCGTACCAACAAAATGGCCTTTAATGGCTTATCGCCAGAGGATGCCTTTGCCAAAATGGGCAAACCTCATTTGGCCGATAAATATCGGGCCAACGGTGATTTTTTGCAAGATGACCCGCGCATTACTAAAGTAGGCCTAGTTTTGCGCAAAACCAGCCTAGACGAGCTACCTCAATTATTTAACGTCTTTAAAGGCAATATCAGCTTGGTAGGCCCACGCGCCTTAGTCCCGCAAGAGTTAGAACACTACGCCTTTAAGAACCTTATCTTAAGCGTTAAATCTGGCATTACCGGCCTGGCCCAGATATCTGGCCGGCGCGATATCCCATTCGAAGAACGCCGTGCCCTAGATCTTTACTATGTCCAAAACTGGAGTTTTTGGATGGACACCAAGATAATCTTTCGCACCATAATAAAAGTATTTACCGGTAGTGGTGCTCGTTAATTAGTAAGAATTATCACCATTTCTTACATTGATCTATTATCTTACTTTTGATATTATTATCATATGAAAACATCAATTACTATGACATCTAAGGGTACCTTTACTTTGCCCATAGCTGTTCGCAAATCTCTAGGTGTACAATCTATCGGCGATAAATTATTGATGAGTTTTGACAGTAAATCTAAACGAGTTGTTATTACCAAGCCCCGTGGTTTCAAAGACATTCAAACCCAGAATGCCAAATTAATATCTAAAAAAGCCCCGTTAGCTAATGTTGGTGATTTTTATAATACAGTCCGACTCAGCAACAAATAAAAATGAAGATAAAACCAATTTCTATAGATGCTAACATTATTATCCGTCTGTTTATTAATGATATCCCTGCCCAATCAGATCTAGCTGTTAATTGCATAGAAACCCACAAAAGTGTGTCTGTCAGTGATATAGCTATCATTGAATCGATTTATGCACTTAATAAATACTATTATCTTAGCCGTGATCGTTGCGCAGAATGTGTTATCGCTCTAATAGAAAACCCAAAAATCAGATGCAATTATGATATTTTCATTCAAGCACTCAAGTTGTATGTTAAACAGCCCAAACTATCTATAGAAGATTGCTACATGAGTATTTGGGCTAAGGCAAATGGAGCTGATTGTTTATATACATTTGATAAAAAACTGGCTCATCAAGTAGAGAATTGCCAGTTGCTAGATTAAACTATAGCTATGCCAATAAGTAAAAACTCCAAACCAAAGGTGGCAATTGTACACGATTGGCTGGTTGGCGGTGGGGCCGAAAAGGTCGTGCAGGCCATACACGAAATGTACCCAGATGCCCCAATTTATACCTCTTATTGTAGCGATGAATGGCGTAATAAATTGGGAAATAAAGTTATTACTGGCTATCTGCAATATTGGCCGTTTAGTAAACTGCGCAAGTTTTTACCAGTTCTTAGAATCTGGTGGTTTACCCGCCTCGATTTACGCAGTTACGACCTAATTATTAGCAGTTCTGGCAACGGCGAAGCTAAGGGCGTCAAAAAACTAAACCCAAGTGCAACACATATATGTTATTGTCATAGCCCAACCCATTTTTACTGGGATAAATACGACGAATACCTAAAAAACCCCGGTTTTGGGTTTTTAAATCCGTTGGCACGATTTGGCTTAAAAATTCTAGTTGGCCCTCTGCGCAAATGGGATTTAAAAGCTAGCGCCAGGCCAAATTATCTCATCGCTAACTCTACCCATATCCAAACAATGATAAAAAAGTATTATAGCCGTGATTCGGTTGTTATTCATCCGCCCGTAGACACAAACCGCTTTGCTCCGCTACCAATTACCCAATCACCAAGCCCCAAGCGCAGTGGTTTTATAACCATTGGCCGCCAAAAACCCTATAAACGCACAGATTTAATAATTAAAGCATGCACGCAATTAGATTTGCCTTTAACAGTTATCGGTAATGGGCCAGAAAATAATAATCTGCAAAATATTGCTGGCAAATCTGTTAAATTTATTAAAAATGGCAGCGACTACGAAATCGAGCAAGGTCTAGCAAAGGCTTTAGGCTTTATATTTGCCGCATACGAGGATTTTGGTATCGTGCCGGTAGAGGCATTGGCCTCCGGTACCCCTGTTATTGCCTATAAAGCCGGCGGTGCGCTAGATTATATAACACCAAAAACTGGCTTGTTTTTTGGCGAACAAAAAGTTGGTTCGTTAGTAAATGCCCTGCAAAATTTTGACCCTAGAAAATATAAGCAAGACGATTTAACAACAAAAGCTAATCAATTTTCTAAAGCAGTCTTTGTGCAAAAAATGGCAAATTTCATCAAAAACACCCTTGCCTAACTGCCCCAATAACAAGATTCTTATTAATAATTATTAGCTGCTTAAAAACTGTTAAAATAACAAGGTAACAACTTTTTAAATATGAAAAAGACAATCACATACATTTTCCCCATTTATAACGAATCGTCAAATATCGATTTGTTATACAAAACTATTAAAGATACAACCACGCAATTATTAGATAAGTATCATTTGCAATTTATATTTATTAACGATGGCAGCAAAGATGATTCGTTGCAAAAACTAGTTGATATCCAACGTAGCGATAATTCGGTTAAAGTTGTCAACTTTTCTAGGAACTTTGGCCATCAAATCGCCGTGACAGCCGGACTAGATAACACCAGCGGCGATGCCGTAATAATAATGGATAGCGACATGCAAGACCCGCCACAAGTAAGCCTAGATTTAATAAGCAAGTGGCAGCAGGGCTACGAAGTTGTATATGCACAGCGCAAAACTCGCAAAGATACATTTTTTAAAAGGGTTACAGCAGCTATGTTTTACAAAACTCTGCAAAATCTTGCTTCTATAGATATCCCCCGCAATACCGGCGATTTTAGGCTAATAGATAAAAAAGTAGTAAAAGCCATTAACAGTATGCACGAACATGACAGATTCCTAAGGGGCATGGTTGCGTGGGTCGGCTTTAAACAAATAGCGGTTCAGTTTGATCGTGGTAAAAGGCACGCCGGCGAAACAAATTACTCCTTAAGCAAGATGATGAAGTTGGCAATGGATGGTATTTTGGGCTTTTCGACCTACCCTATTAGGCTTATATCTAAAGTGGGTTATTTTATATCAATACTGGCCTTTTTGGGCATTTTATATGCGATAGCCTACAAATTTATTAATCCGGATAATACTGTGCCAGGTTGGACATTTATTGTTATATCAATATTGTTTATTGGCGGGTTGCAGCTAATAATGCTGGGTATTTTAGGCGGATACATTGGCCGTATATACTCCGAAGCCCAAAACAGACCCTTATATATAATCGATAATATTTATGAAACAAAAGATCACGACCAACAGGCTCTATAAAGAATTCGCCAGCCCCTATTTTATTAAGTATGTATTAATAGGCCTTACTGGCGTTGCTATAGATTTTGTTATTTATGCAATTTTAGTCAAAGTGTTTAGTGTAAATTTTTTATATGCAAATATTATTGCTATTAGCTGTGGCATAATTAACAATTTTTTTCTTAACCTGTTTTTAAACTTTAAAACTAAAAATAAGCTATTAATTAGGTTTATTAGTTTTTACACTGTTGGACTGCTAGGCTTGCTATTAAGCGAGGTGCTATTAATTGCATTTACCAAACTAGGTATTGGCCAGGTGTTTGCCAAATTCTTAACACTACCTTTCGTACTAGTGTTCCAGTTCTTTTTAAATAAATATGTTTCTTTTAGCCAAAACGTCGAAAAATATTTTATTAACGTTTTTTCAAAGACGGCTAAAAAATGAAGAATATCGCTATTATTGGCGCTGGCTACACTGGCCTGTCAGCCGCTTACGAGCTATCTAAAAAGGGATATGGCGTAGACGTTTTTGAAGCTAGCGATTCAATTGGTGGTCTAGCTGGCGTTTTTAAAATAGAGGGCCAATCTATAGAGCTGGCCTATCACCATATTTTTACAACCGATAAATATATCATTAATTTATCTAAAGAACTTGGATCCTATAAATATTTGAAGTGGTTCGATAGCTCTGTTGCCATATATCAAGACGGCCAGTTTTACCCATTTAAAACAGAGGCCGATTTGCTAAAATTTAAACCCCTAAAATTCCATAATCGTATTAGGGCTGGTTTAACTGTTTTGTATCTGCAAAAGCAAAAAAACTATAAAAAGTTAGAGTCAACAAGCGCCGTAGATTGGTTAAATAAATATGCTGGCAAACAAGTTTACGAAATAATTTGGGAGCCGCTTTTAAGAGGCAAGTTTGATACAGATTATAAAGATGTCAGTATGGCGTGGCTATGGGCACGGGTTAGCACTAGGGCAAATTCTAGGATTAAAGGCAAAGGCGAACAACTGGGCTACTTTATTGGTGGTTTTAAAAAGTTCACAGATAGCCTTGTCGCAGCTTGCAAAAAAAACGGTGTAAACATTTATACCAACACTAAGGTAGATAAATTACTAGATGGGCCAAAGCTTGTTGTAAATGGGCAACAAAAAACTTTCGACCAGATAATTGTTACAACTGCTACTAATACGTTTTTAAAACTAATTCCCCAAAACTACAAAGATTATGCAGCACAATTAGCTCAAGTTAAATATTTAGATGCCTTATTAATTGTATTTTCAAGCAATCAAGACCTCAGCAATTACTATTGGCACAATGTAAATGATAAAAATATCCCCTTTTTAGTTTTTATACAGCACACCAACCTAGTCGGCAAAGATTTGTACGGCGGCAAAAATGTCTACTATATTGCCACTTATCTTAATAAAGATAGTAAATATTTAACACTTAGCTCCCAAAGTTTACAAAAACAGTGGTTTAGTAGCCTTAAAAAAATGTACTCCAATTTTGACGAGGCAAAAATATCCGATCTAAAAGTTGTCCACTTAAAAGATGCCCAGCATATTGTTGACACAAGATACACCAGTTACTTGCCAAGTATTAAAACCCCTATTGAAGGAGTGTACTTAAGCAACTTTTCGCAAATTTACCCAGAAGACAGGGGTGTAAATTACGCCATCCGCGCCGGCCAAGAAGTAGTAAAACTACTAATGCACAAATAGCTCTGCAGGCATATATTCAATCCAGCGATTATAAAATTTGGCCACTGTTATACTAGTTAGCATGAAACACGTTTTGATCACTGGTGGTACAGGTTATATTGGCAGCCATACCGTTTTGGAACTATTAAATCAAAATTATCGAGTAACTGTAGTGGATAACTTATCAAACAGTAGCCAAGAGTCATTAAATAGAGTCGAAAAACTGACTGGTGACAAAGCAGCTTTTCATAATTTCGATTTAAGAGACCAAGCAAGCCTTAGTAGGCTTTTTAAAAATAACAAGTTCGATGCTGTTATACATTTTGCCGGCTTAAAAGCAGTTGGTGAATCTATGTCAGAACCCTTAAGCTATTAC